>CAZZYE010000782.1:0-4231 GCA_964658145.1 uncultured Stigonema sp. | reverse complement strand
TTTTTAATTTTTAATTCTTGTACTTCCCCTCTTCCGCGATCAAAACTCAGATAAGCGCTGGTTATAATAACCAACAATCTGTGCGGTGACATCAGACACCGAGAGACCATCGGTGTTAATTTCAATTGCATCTGCGGCTTTTTGCAAAGGAGAAACTTTGCGGGTGCTGTCTTTCCAGTCACGTTCGGCGATATCACTTGCCAGCTGCTCTAAATTTACTTCAAGTTGACCTTGTTTTTTAAAGTCTTGCTGGCGGCGACGTGCGCGTTCACTTACAGAAGCAGTCAAGAAAATTTTTACTTCTGCATCTGGAAAAACGTGGCTACCAATATCCCGTCCTTCAGCAACTAAACCACCTTTTTTGCCCCAGCTTTGCTGTTGTTTAACCAGTGCTTGACGCACAGCGTTTTGCGCAGCTATTGCCGAGACAATAGAAGTCACCTCGATAGTGCGAATTGCTTGGGTAACATTATTACCATTAATCCAAACTTGCACCGGAGATAGTAAATCTGGGCTGGGAGCAAGTTCAATGACACACTGCTTGACTAATTGTGCGATCGCGCACTCATCGTCAAGAGCAATTCCTGAATGCTGTACCAGCCAGGTGACAGCACGGTACATTGCTCCTGTATCCAAATATACTATGCCCAAATTTGCCGCCACTTGACGAGCGACGGTGGATTTTCCCGCACCTGCAGGTCCATCAATGGCGATGATGGGTTGGCGATCGCGCAAAATGATATTGTCAATCAAACGTGTAGAACCAATACGAGCCGCGATCGCAATCATTCCTTCTTCCTCAACTTTTTGTAGTTGCATCAACGTAGTCGGTTCAACCAATTCAATATATTCCACAGACACAGTACTGACCATAGCCACTTGTTGCTGCACCACTGCCAAGAGCTTTGTCGTGTTCCGTTCCCCAGCGCGAAATACTGCTTCAGCTTGCCGCAAGCCGCGATACAATACTGCTGCTTGCTGCATTTGTGTTGCAGTCAAATATTTGTTACGCGAACTTAAGGCTAGACCTGATGCTTCCCGCACTGTTGGACAAGCAACAATTTCTATTGGCAAATTCAAATCCGCAACTAGCTGTCTGATAATTGCCAGTTGCTGTCCATCCTTTTGACCGAAGTAGGCTCGGTCTGGCTGTACCAAGTTGAAAAGCTTGGTCACAATTGTAGCTACACCCTGAAAGTGACCTAGCCGAGAACGACCACACAAGCCAGACATCATAGCAGATGGAGGGATAACTTGTGTAACTTTTGACTCTTGTACACTCTTCAAGGCGACTCCCATCTCTTCCGGAGTCGGAGCAAAAATTGCATCTACTTCGGCTTGTTCACAAAATTGCCAATCTTGCTCTAAAGTGCGGGGATAGCGTTGATAATCCTCGGTGGGACCAAATTGCAAAGGATTGATGAAAATACTAACAATAACTGTGGTATTTTCTTGCCGCGCCCGTTGAATCAAACTTAAATGACCTTGATGCAAGGCTCCCATCGTGGGAATCAGACCGATCGCTGTCTGGGACCAGCTAGTCACCTCAAATTGTAGAGGCTGTTGCTCCAGAAGCTGTTTTTCTAATCGGCGTTTAGCTAAATAGCAGCGTAAAGCTGCGACTGTCGTCCACAGGCGCACAAAATACCCCTAGTTTTTCTCTGTTCTCCCCGTTAGTTTATCTAAAAACCGCAAGAAGACTACCATCAAGCCTTTGGCTGTGATGGTGATTTTTTTTAGACACAAAAAACTCTCCCCTCCCTCTGATTGATACCGAGGGTTGGGAGTTGAAGAAGAGTATTTAAGTTTTTTTGACACTCCCCTTGCCTTTAGGCATGGGGATTGTGTAGGAGGTTTAGCCGTATCTCTCACATATCCGACTGTCGGAGTTTCCCACACATGCCGGTGATTCCCGTAGGCGGGTGAGGGTACTCAACCCACAAAGGATTGATAACTTCCGAGGCCGTACCTTCCAGCCAGTCCGGGGGTAGGGTCTAAACATTTGACCTGTTTGTTTTATTTTAGCAGAAAAACAATTTTTTGACGGGGAATAAATTCCCGCACGGGCTTACCCCATGCCCTACGTCGTGAGGCTTGCGCCCTAGGGTTTTTGGTCAAATTCCGGAAACTTTCGCTGATGAGAATATAGTCTTGAAGGAATATGACGTTCGGAAGATGTCAAAGCAGAAATTAAGACATTAAACTATTCTGTAGTTAGTTGATTGCTAATTGTTAATTGCTAATTGTATTTACCACTAACAATCAACAATCAACAACTAACAATTAACAACTTTTATCTCCCTAGCACTTCTATCCGTACTTGTGCAACGCCACTACTCATCATTCCCAAAATCCGTGCTGCAGCAGCGGAGAGGTCAATAATTCTGCCCCGAATGTACGGACCTCGATCATTAATGCGCACCACAACAGAGCGGCCGTTATGGGTATTGGTAACACGGACTTTTGTACCAAGGGGTAAGCTGCGGTGGGCAGCCGTCATACCTTCTGGATTATACCTCTCACCTGCAGCGGTTTCATTACCACTACCGTCATACCCGTACCAAGAAGCCGTACCGTTAAAAGTAATGACCATAGGTCCGATGGCAATCTTTTTTGGCAAATGTATTGGCATCGATAGTTTACTCGGTACGTTAGCAATCTCACTTAAAGGTGATGCATTGCCGATCAGTTTCCGTAGACGATTGGCTACTTGCAATGCATCTTTTGCCAGATTGTTTGTTGTATCTGGTAGTCGTGTATTGCCATCCATTGCCACGAGTTCTTCGCTATTAACTTTAATGATGTAGCGATCGCCTGATTGCTTACTTAGTGAGCTTTTTTTCTGGTTTCCATTGGCAGATGTAGATTCGACGGACGCTTTCCAACTCACTGTGATCTTGCTAGCATCCACTTTATCCAAGATCATCTGGTTAATCCTAGCTGCGACTAATGTCGCCCTTTGAACCGGGTCATCCGAGCCTTTGTTATTTTGATTGTTAATGCTCACACTTGTCTCAATGGTTGCCAGCTTAGTTGAGTTCTGGTCATCTTGGTTTGCAACTGGTTGTTGACCAACAAAAGTGAGAACAGGAATATTGCGAATATAGAGCGTTGCCGCCTGATGACCTGCGAGAGATGAAGTGTGAATTTCAGTAATTACAGCATCTGAGGCAAGCTTCTCTGTCGGGGATTGGTACTCTCCCACTTTCATTACCTCATCAGAAGGCGTAGATGGTGAGGTTGGAGTCTTTTCCTTGGTAGTTTCGGCGCGTCCAACTGACGGTATCCCCAAAACAGTAGTAAACACGACAACAGTCCAAAAATGTCTTTGATTCATGCGTCCAAATTTTTAAGCGACTGTAGAACTGAGGTTTCATAATTTATTGGGACTTGACACCCCGGAGAGTGACGTTCCCCAAACTCAAACTCGTTCCGCTTTCACTTTTTACTCATAACTGCAACACATTAGCACGAACGAATAGGCTAGGGGATCAGGGTTTTAGCGTAAGCCTTGGTAAATTTATTAAAATCAAATTCGCATTTTAAGCGCAAACCCTTTCTGAATAGCGGATTTTAGCTGTACTAAAGTTTTTTAATAGATTAAAATTTTTTTTATTAAACCTTAACAATATTTAGGAACTAAATTGATGGAGTGCCATATACGGTTGTCGATCAACCCAATTGCTGTTAATGTAACTCAGGTTACATACAATTTCCAAAAATTACTGATAGTACTGAAGTTTAACTTGAATAAGTAATTTAAATATAAGAAATTTATATTTCACGATCTCACTCACTTGCTTTCAGAGTCAGTTGCCAATTCCTCGTTCATAAGCAAGGATAAAGGATGTAGAGTTCCTAAGCTATAAACAATTCAAATGTAAAAACGTTGGATGCAAAGTCTCCACAAGCTGACAGCTAGCCTAGGTATTCAAGTCGCATTACTATGAATTATATGAGCGCTAGATGTTGTAGAATACACAAAATACAAAGCAAAGAACCAGAAATTCTATTATAAAATTTGTCAAGTAAGTTACAGACAGCATTCCTAGGAGAAAGCAGTTATAGTATCTCAAGTTGTGTGATTTTTTATTAAAATTATAGAAAAATTTAATGATTTTAAAATTAGTTGGTTCTCTGGCATTGATTGAATCCGATCACCACTAAGGCGTAGTGAATAAAGTGTAATATTTAATACCAAGCTGTCAACCCCTTCGGGGAATTAAAAATT
>CAZZYE010000781.1:0-4240 GCA_964658145.1 uncultured Stigonema sp. | reverse complement strand
ACGTTGTTACAGATTGGTTAGAAACTGAGGCAACATACCACAGAGAAGAGGAAATCGAGCCGTATTCTCCTGAAGAAACGGTAGCTGAGTTGCAGGCTGAGATTGATGCATTGACGAGTCAGATTGAAGCGTTGCGCGATTCTATGAACAACATTAAAGGGATAGTGGCAGTGTCATGAGCATGGAGAACACTGAAGCTATCAGACACGCCTTACAAGACTGCCGCCGTGAAGCCTTAACCAAGTTTATGGGCGAATTCATCTTCTTGTTGCAGCAAGAGGGTTTTTCTTACAAAGACTTGCTGGACGCCATTGCTGACTGGTCGAACGAACAACCAGGGTTAGAGAACGTGGTCAACCACCTAGAGGCTGCAATAAACGAGATTTATCACACTTACAGACGGTAAGAATTCATGAAAAAGATTGTTGTTGTAGCGAATCACGCGCACTTTTACTTTGCTCTAATTTCACAACGAGCGCCCAAGCTCAGAGTAAAACTTCATGCAAGGATATACCTTCATGCGGGGTAGCTGGAATCTAGATATCAGCATTCGTCAACTCCTGCCATTGTGATCGGGCAGACAATGCACGAGAACCAGAAGTACAAAGAGGGCAACTAGCCGCAGGCCAAGATTCAATTGGTCGGCGAACAATTGACCTAATATGTAATCCGTCAATATCATCTTTGTTGGAGAAATTCCCTAGAGTTAGTAGGGTTGGAATTACGTTGCAGTTGGCATATTTGAAGGCGGTTAGCATCTTTCTAATACTGCCTCCTGAGTGTATATCGTCAACTACAATTAGTATTGTATCGTGCTCCAGTATGGGGAAGTTAGTTTTTCCTGTCGCAATATTAAAATATCCAAGACGTTTACCTAGTATTGTAGATATTTCTGTTGCAAGCGCTAGGCTTGCTGAGACAGATGCAAAATATGAGAAAACCCAATAGTCGTCTTGCGTATCTTCTACAAAAGATGCGAGGTAGCTGGCAGCTATGCGCCTAAGATCAGGATACATTATAGCAAGATCACTATTGAAATAGTATCCTGAATGCTTATCAGCCATATCGTAAGCGGCATGAGGACCGTGATTATGTTGCTCCCAAATAATTTTTCTATCTAAGAATATTTTAATTATATTGTCGCGTTCATCTGTCATGTTTAACCCCATCCGTTAGTTTTACCATGAGCCTAACTTTGGTGTTCGTAGAGGTTTTGTCTGAAAAACAACTTAGAGCACAGCTAGAAAATGAAGTACGAAATATGTTGGAGCGATCGCTCTTATGAAAAATTTATTCGGGCAAATTGCTTCATAGCCGCCAGTGCCAGGTATCGGATTTAAAGACATGCTGATTCTTGCGTGGAAATCGGCGCTGTAATAAATCTTTATAAAATTCGGAAACGCTTATAGGTTACAGTTTACAAGTCTGGATGCGAGAGAAGAGAACACCTATTCCCAACACGATCGCGCGCCAATAACGGAAAAGTGGAAGGGAGATGTCCCATCGGTGCTGAAGTGTCAAAAGTTTCCTCACCGTAGGTAATCCACTCTTTTATCCACCAACCCTTTCTCCATCCAACGCGATCGCCAAACTTATTCCAGGCTTTTTCGTGATATTTGCCGTCGGGTTTTCCGCCGACTTCAAGGTAAATTTTCTTCTGAACGCTGAAGCCAAAGCGCCTCGAGCTGTATTTTACCCACAAATTGTCTATTGTGCGTAGGTCGGTACAGGGAAAATTCAACAGTTCTTCATTCCTAATCCAGTCTCCTTCCTTACGACCTACAACTTTGAGCATCACTAAATAAGTTTCATAATTGGCGCCTTTCCAATTTCCATTAGCTAGTAAGTAACGGAGTGAGGTGTAGTCTACACCAGCATCAGAACTCAGATTGTCAGAACCAAGCACTTCATCTGCTGGGAGATAGGAGAGGAAATCTCCCGCAGGGATATACCCTAGTCTATAACACTTTCCAAAGCAAGGTAAGTGTCCCATTGGAGCTATAGTATCAGAAGTTTCATTGTATTCTAATATCCAGTGACTCTTCACTATCCATCCTACTCGAACAAGAAATTTGCTCCAAGCTTTTTCATGATATTTGCCGTCGGGTAGACCGCCAACTTCTAAGTAAATTTTCTTCTGAACGCTGAAGCCAAAGCGTCCATTGCTGTATTTAACCCATAATTGGTCTATTATGCGTAGGTCGGTGCAGGGAAATTTCAATAGTTCTTCTACTCTAATCCAGTCAGCTTCCTTGCGACCCAAAACTTTGAGCATCACCAAATAGGTTTCACGGTCGGCTTCTTTCCATTTCTGGGCTGCTAGCAAGTCGCTTAGTTTAGTGTAATCCACTCCTACTTCTGAACCCAAATTATCAGGGTAAGAACTAGGAATAGTGGGTATAGAAGCAGGTTGAGGAGGATTAATAATTGTGGGAGCTATTTTATGAGGATTCAACGCTTGCAGCACTTCACCTGCTGATTGATAGCGACGTTTCACAGCTTGCAGCACTTCACCTGCTGATTGATAGCGACGTTTCACAGATCCTGCAACCATTTTGTCTAAAACTTGCCCGAAATTGTTGCTCACAGGAGTATGCAAGTAATATCTCCAAACCCACTCTCCTTCTGTGATATCATATAAGTCAAATGGCTCAATCATCGTTAGAAGATGCAAGCATGTAACACCAAGACTGTAGATATCACTGGCAAAGGATGCTTTACCAAATGCTTGCTCTGGTGATGCATAACCTGCTGTTCCAATGACTGTTCCAGTCACTGATAAAGCTGTTGGTTTGAGAGTTTTCGCAGCGCCAAAATCAACTAAAACTAGCTCACCATCACTACGCCGAATGATATTCTCTGGTTTGATGTCCCGGTGAATCACCTGCTGGGAGTGGACAAACTGCAACACGGGTAGCAAGTTGTTTAATAAAGCGATGATTTGCTCTTCAGTGAGAGTGCCGTTAAGCTTTATTTCATCTGCCAAATTCTGCCCATCAATAAACTCTTGTACTAAGTATTGCTGATTGTCCTGGGTGAAATATGCCAATAGTTCCGGAATCTGAGGATGCTTGCGACCTAGCTCATCCAACTGCGCTGCTTCCACTTTAAATAACTCAGATGCTTTCCCAATATTGTTCGTGCCTTGTGCTAGAGGAGAAAATTGCTTGATCACACAGCGTGGCTGGGAAGGTTTGTATTCATCAACCGCTAAAAAAGTTTTACCAAATCCACCCTGCCCAATCTGTTTAGTAGCCCGATACCGTTCTGCTAACAACAGTTTAGCTCCACAACCCGTACAAAACTTGACACTCATAGAGTTACTGGTGGGGCGAGAACAATTGGGATTGAGACAGTAGCTCACGTGACGCGGCTCCTTGACTGCTTACTCTTCAAGGTGTGAATCAAGGAACGGATAACTTGCCGCTTCGTTTCTTGTTGTTCTAAACAGTAGTTTTCCAGAGCTTGATACTCACTTTCTGGTAGTTCTACAGTAAGTCGCTTAATTGGCTCGGTTAATACCTTTCTCGGCATCCTGGTTTCATGAAATTCATGCACTATTCTTTCAACTTAGCACAGAGTAGGGAGAGTAGAAATGGTTTTGGTAAAGTGATCTTGCAGTTATCTAAAATTGTGCTTTGTCGTTGTGAGTGCTATCCCCGGTCATCACGAGTCACGGATGCAAACCTTTATTATTATTATTTATATATATTTAATAAAATAATATATTAGTTTGTGTCCGTTTCAAGGATAGCCGTAAAAAGGTGTACTGGTTTTAATCGACCTGCAAGCTACTCTATAACCAATAGTTACAGAGCAGCGATTTTTCTTTAAAGTCATGGTTAAACTGCTACGACTTGACCATCATCATTTATAATCACTCCCCACTTATCTCCAAACCGTTTGACCAAGCTTTTAACCGAATTAACGAGTATAGATTTAGGGTTCTTCCTTGTAACCTCAAAACAGCGTTGGGCAAAGTCAAAGCCAAAAAATTCTTCATTCTCATTGCACAAAGGAACAATTTTCATTGTCGCTGTCCTGATGAAATCCCCGTCCTCATCACTGGATAGCGCTTCTTCTATAAGTTCAAAGTAGGATTGTGTAACACTTGCTGGGGCATTGCTGTAGGCGCTAGCATTCTGTAACTTCTCCTCGGCTACTTTCTCCTCGTACCCGTGAGGCTTCCACTTGTAATTAATCGCATTAATGAACTTTTGTGTTGCAGTTGTTTTCTGCA
>CAZZYE010000780.1:0-4248 GCA_964658145.1 uncultured Stigonema sp. | reverse complement strand
CCCCACTCCCTACTCCCTACTCCCCACTCCCTATTTTCAAGTCAGTGCAAAAACCGGAAGACCTCGCCTATGTCATCTACACTTCTGGCTCTACGGGGATGCCCAAAGGTGTGATGATTAATCATCAAGGTGTCGTCAACACTATCCTTGACGTCAACCAACGCTTTCATGTCAATGCTGATGACCGAGTTTTAGCTCTCTCTTCTCTCAGTTTCGATCTATCAGCTTACGACATCTTCGGCACTTTAGCTGCAGGAGGAACCATTGTTATCCCTGAAGCTGCTAGCACCAAAGATCCGGCTGTCTGGACAGAACTGATTATAAAACACCAAGTCACAGTCTGGAACTCAGTCCCTGCCTTAATGCAAATGTTAGTGGAGTATGCCCAAGCTGAGAGTGTTGCATTTAATACTCTCAGGTTAGTCTTACTAAGTGGTGATTGGATACCGCCCAGCTTACCTGACTCTGTTAAAGCCCTGTCTTTGGGGGTGAAAGCGATCGCCCTCGGAGGTGCTACCGAAGCATCGATTTGGTCTATTCTCTATCCTATGGAGGAGGTTAATTCAACACAGAAGAGTATTCCCTACGGTCGTCCAATGGCTAACCAACGTTTTTATATACTTAACGAAGTTCTAGAACCCGTACCGATATGGGTGCCAGGGCAGCTTTATATTGGGGGGATAGGACTGGCATTAGGTTACTGGCGAGATGAAGAAAAGACAAAAGCTAGCTTTATTACCCATCCAAAAACGAGAGAACGGTTATACAAAACTGGCGACAAAGGACGCTATTTGCCCGATGGCAATATTGAGTTTCTGGGGCGGGAAGATTTTCAGGTCAAAATCAATGGCTACCGCATTGAACTGGGCGAAATTGAGTACTTATTACAACAGCATTCTGCGATCAAGGAGGCGATCGTTACCGCTGTAGGAGAACGAGGTAAGGTACTGATAGGTTACGTTGTTCCAGAACCTGGGAAAGCAAACGTAATCTTTGATGTTCTTGAGACAGATTCACAACACCAACCTAACGCCACTCCCAGTGAACTGCGTCGCTTTCTCAAACAAAAGCTACCAGAGTACATGATCCCCTCTGCCTTCGTGCTGTTAGAGTCATTGCCGCTAACACCTAATGGCAAAGTTGATCGTCAGGCGCTTCCCGCACCCGACCAAACGAAACCGGAGTTAGAAAAAACTTTTGTCGGTCCTCGTAACCCGATTGAGGAGTTGCTGGTAGGAATTTGGACTGAAGTCTTCCAGTTTGAACACATAGGCATCCATGACGACTTCTTTGAGTTGGGCGGACACTCGTTTTTGGCGCTGCAACTGATCTCGAAAATTCATCAAAAACTTGCCACAAATATACCTCTTAGTATACTTTTCCAGTATCCAACCGTAGCGGAGCTAGCAAATTCCCTCATCAAAAATACTGATGCAGTAACACCCACATATTTAGTTCCGATCCAGGTTGAGGGAACTCAGCCACCACTATTTTGTATTCACCCAGCAGGGGGACAAGTGATGGTGTATCAACATCTGGCGGTTTGTCTTGGACGAGATCAACCTGTCTACGGTTTACAGTCTCGCGCTCTCAACGACTCGGTTCAAGAGGATAACAGCATCAATAATATGGCTGTTGAATACACCAAGGTGATTCGCCAACATCAACCCGATGGTCCTTATTATCTCATGGGTTGGTCTATGGGCGGCGTACTTGCTGTCAGTGTTGCTAAAGAGTTAGAGCAGCAAGGGCAGAAGGTAGCTTTTGTCGGACTTGTGGATGCCTTTTTAATTCCAGACAATGCACCAACTTTTGAACGCGATCCCATCCAGGAACTGGCATTGGTGTTTGGCGGTACTTTCGTTGATGCTTTCATGGCTTTGGACGCTGTTGAACAGCAGGCACTGCGAGACGAGTTGATCGGTTTGCCTTCTGTTGAACGTCTGCGGCGGATGATGGTCTGGGGACAAGAACGAAACCTACTTTCGCCGGATATTTCTGTCAATATCCTGGAAAAACAAGTAAATCTCACTGAAATTCACCAACAACTGCTCAGAGTTCACCGTCCACCCCAGATTCAAGCTAGGCTCTATATCTGGTGGGCTTTGGATCGGCTCGAAGGCGGACTGTCTCGTACTGACTGGAGTCAATACACTACAGGCGCAAGCTACACGAAAATTGTAGATGGCAACCACTTCACTATTATGCGTCCTCCATACCTTAAGACCCTAGCCCAGGAATTGCAAGAATTCCTTCAGACTGTAGGGTGCGTTAGGCGGCAGCCGTAACGCACCAAAATTGTCAACAATGGTGCGTTACGCTTCGCTAACGCACCCTACTTATAGGGAATATCAATGATATATAACGATGAAATTTCAACATTAGCAGATTTGCCGTGTGTGCAAGTGCGTCAATTGCCATTCGGCAAGGCGTTGATTTTTAAGGATAAGGTGCTTACCTATCTACAGCTACATACACAAAGTAATCGCGTAGCTCATGCACTTTTAGCGCAAGGAGTTAAAGCGCGATCGCGAGTTGCACTACTGGCTAAAGATTCACTGAAGAGTTATGAAATATTATTTGCCTGTAACAAGATAAATGCTGTGATGGTGCCGATTAATTGGCGTCTGGCTGCTCCGGAAGTGAGCTATATCCTCAGAGATGCCAATGTTGAAGTTCTTTTTGTCGGGACTGAGTTTCATACTTTGGTTGAATCTATTAAAGATGAGCTTGATGGCGTTAAAACCATCATTGCCTTAGAAAAAACTGACTGGAAGTGGTTGACCTATGATACTTGGTGTGAACACCATAGTGATGTTAACCCTAACATCGCCATTCAGCCTGATGATGTTGCAGTGCAAATCTACACTAGTGGTACGACTGGGCGTCCGAAAGGTGTCCAACTGGCACATTACAGTTTTTTTGCCATTGCCAAAGAAGTAGTTAGGCAAGGCAAAAGCTGGATAGGTTGGAATGAAAAAGATAAGAACCTGTTGATCTTACCTTTCTTTCATATAGGGGGTTTATGGTGGGCTATCCGTGGTTTGGCATCTGGTGCGGAAAATATTTTACTGGAGAGTTTTGACGCATTTCAGGTTCTGGAAGCAATTGAAAAATACGGCATCACAAAAACTTGTATGGTGCCCGCAATGATTCAAATTCTATTAAGTGAACCTGAATGTAAACAAACGGATTTTTCATCTCTTGGACACATTGTTTATGGGGGATCTCCTATTGCTGAATCATTATTGAGAGTTGCCCTGGCTACATTTTCTTGTAAGTTTGTGCAAATTTATGGTATGACCGAAACTGGAAATTGTGCTGTAAGTCTACCTGCAGATGCTCATATCTCTACAAATCCAAATAGACTGAAATCTGTAGGTAAACCTTTGCCCGGTGTATCAGTCACTGTTTTGAATCATGAGGGCGAAGTTTTACCTTTTGGTCAAGTAGGTGAAATCTGTATAAAATCGCCTGCAAATATGATTGGTTATTGGAAATTACCTGAGGCTACTGCAAACACTTTGGTTGATGGCTGGATTCACACTGGAGATGCAGGCTATTTTGACGCAGAAGGTTTCCTTTACATTTGCGATCGCGTTAAAGATATGATCTGCTATGCTGGCGAGAATGTCTATCCAGCAGAGGTGGAAAATGTTTTATATGAATATCCAGCAGTTGCTGAAGTTGCAGTGATTGGTGTTCCAGATGAAGACTGGGGAGAAACTATTAAAGCTATTGTCGTTTTAAAAGCTGGGATGAATGCAACGGCATTTGATATCATCAATTTTGTCAGGGGTAAACTTGCGGATTTCAAATTACCGAGAAGTGTAGAATTTACTGAATCTTTACCAAGAACGCCAAGTGGTAAATTGCAAAAGGGCAAGCTTCGGGAAAAGTATTGGCAAGGCTAAACGGTGTCTTTCTTTGGACATGTATCTCATTTTTCGCCTTCTATAGCAATCCTATTTGATAGGTCATATCTTGCACATCCTGAATTTAGGACGGGCAAGATGCCCATCCCACAAGAATTTTATGGATTTGTGGGGTGGGCGTCTCGCCCGCCCTTTAAAGGAGTGCAAGATGTGAAATAGGTGAAAATTCCAAGTGCAAGAAACCCAGTTTCTTTACAGCTATTTTCTGTTTATTGAACCACAAGTTGTCGTAGGGACACGGCACTGCCGTGTCCCTACAAGTAACCGTTCAGGGGGTGCAAAGAAGACACAAAACACCCCCATGTTGAATCAA
>CAZZYE010000779.1:0-4249 GCA_964658145.1 uncultured Stigonema sp. | reverse complement strand
CTTTTTCTTCCCCTGTTCCCTGTTAAGAGTTCCCTGTTCCCTTTTTTTGGTGAACCATCTTCGGTACTCCAATGAAAAAAGCCCCCGGTTTGTAGCGACCGGGGGCTTTGAATTAATTCACCAGCGAGTAATAGGTCGTTTTTAAACAAAGCCTATGCTCTTAGCAAGCATTCTAGCAAACTGTATGCTTCTCTTGCTATAGGAAGAAAAACTCAGCAAGTAAATTAGCAAAATGCATGCTATGCTTGCTAGAAAGGGGAATCAAAATTAACGCAAGTAAATTAGCAATGTGTATGCTATGCTTGCTGCCAGGGGAATCAGAAAGGCGAAAGCACAACTGTTGCTGGGGGTATTAGTCAACAAGAGCGTTTACCTTAACCTGGATGTGCAGATACCAGTCAGTCCCGCGTTTAACCAGGGTGGCACTGGTGGGGCTGCCATTGCCCCAATCCAACGTTTTACGTTGGTACTCGCCAAGGACAAGCGTTACCTTTATGCGCATCTGAGATAGACAACCCGCAGCTTACCAGCTACCTAGGTGTTGATCTAGGGCGAAAAGATATCGCCGTCACCAGCGATGGCATATCTTTTAGTTGCTCTCACCAACCGGACAAGAAATTCTGGCTAAATACGGGTTCGACTCACCTTTGCACTTGGAGCAATCTTCGTCATCTTCCCTTTGATCTTACCCAAGCCAGAACCATGAATATACCTCTAACTCATCACATTCAATAGAGGCATTTTGGAAATGAATCAAGTCCTCATTAACGACACTACACTGCGCTTCGGGCGAACAAGCAGCTGGTGTTGCCTTTAATTTAGAGGAAAAAGTAGCTTGAGCGGCTGTTCTTGACGCCATTGGCGTTCACGAGTTAGAAGTTGGTATTCCGGCGATGGGTGAGTCAGAAATTCTCTCTTATGTCAGAATTTGCTCACATGGATGATTGACTATATTTCAACTATGTTGGTAGTGTTTTTGCTGTATATTCAAAAACATCGTAGCCAATCTAGAAGTTTGAGGATTTTAGCCAGCAGATGAAAAAACATTTTTTCGCAGTTTCTGTGACAGTTTGTACACTCAGTGTACTTCTACCAAATCAAGCCGAGGCCCGATAAATCAGGGTTTCTGGCAATTTTTGCGATCAGCCTGTTAAACGATTATCAGGATTTCCGGATTGCCGCGATGTCTAACGACAAGCCGCTCCGCGTCTACGCGCTTTCCGTAAATGGAATTTTGGTCACACGGAAATTGGGGACTTTTCTCCAGTCCCCAATTTCAGTAGACCGAAAACTTTGGCTCCCCAAACTTTGTATAGTACTTATGTTACGATGCGTAACTCCTATTAGCGATCGCCTGGAAATTTCCTTGCTTTCTCTTACTGCATAAGTCCTACACAACTCAAAAATGCCCCTAAAGAGATTTTGGTTTATGAAACAATTGTTGGCTTTGATTACGAGTGCTTTTCTCTACTTTTATTTTGCTCATCTCGTCAACGCATCTAACTCAGTCTCAACACATTCAGATAATAGTTGTACTTCCAGGGTGTTGAAAAAGGGAGAGGGCTGTTTCCTTTACAAGGTTGAAGCTGGCAATTTCTCTATCCCTATTTACTACTACTTACCTAATCAATTGCTGCCAAATACCAAAGTGATCTTCGCCATGCACGGCGAACAACGGAATGCCGAAGATTATAGAAATGACTGGAGAAATATCTACAACCGCAATGGCAATGACAATTCAAATTTTATCCTGCTGGCTCCCCAGTTTGAGCAAAAGTGGTTCCCTTTAGCTGCGGGGTATAATCTTGGTAATATGTTTACAGAAGATCTTAATACGCTAAATCCCCAAGACCAGTGGGCGTTTACTGAAATTGAAAATATTTTTGAGTTGGTGAAAAGAAGCACCAAAATCAACGCAACCAATTACTATCTCTATGGTCACTCTGCTGGCGCACAGTTCGTACATCGAATGGTCATCTTTGTGCCCCATGCCAGGATTAATTTGGCTGTTGCAGCAGAGGCTGGTTCTTACACAATACCCGATGAGCATACGGACTATCCCTGCGGTTTCAAGAAAGAAACCGGAGATCAATTGCCATCTTTGGACTTGAAAAGGACATTTAGTACACCAATGACAATAATTTTAGGTACGAAAGATAACAAACCTCTATCGAATGAGCATGATACCTATAGGTGCGATGCAGAACAAGGTTCTAATCGTTTGGCGAGGGGCGAATATTTCTACACTAAGGTAAAAAGCATTGCTGATCATAGGAAAGAAGATTTCCAATGGACTCTCAAAAAAGTTAGTGCTGCTCACATTGTTGCACATACGAATCCCCCTATTGAAGATCCTATGTTAGTGTCTTGTGCTGCAAAGGAGTTTTTTCCTGAATTAACAGGGGTTGACTGCAAATAGCAAGAGGAGTTTTACTGTGACTTGCACCATAAAATGAACTTCCAAGAGCGCGATCGTCAGCCCCTCTGTCATAAACTACGACTTAAAAGGGAACAGGGAACAGGGAACTCTTAACAGGGAAATCTTCATAATTAAAATCAGGGGTTTTGTTGGGGACGTATTTTTTAATAACGCCTACTTGATGGAAAAAAATATTTTATTTTTTCATAAATAAATATATTCGCATGTACCCTTAATCTTCTCCTGTCGGAGATGCTGCGCGAACGGGGCTAATTCTTTTCTGTTCCCTGTTCCCTGTTCCCTCTGGAGAATTATATATGTCATTAGATCGGAAAGACCTAACAATAATTCGTAAAGATTTTTAGCATGCGATAAAAGGGAATGGGTTCATAGAACCATTCCCTAAAACATAAAAAACCAACCAATAAAAGCAGAAAACAAAAAACTAAAGTGTAAGTTGCCGCGTAAACATTGACAGATTAATGTTGACGCGGGAATTTTATGAGACACGTAAACATCTATGCATTAGTCATATCTACACCTCCATATTTGTTCAACGACTGGGGGGAAGGCGGGCTGAGGGCGACCACCAAGTTGCTTACTCTGTCTAAGAGCAGCGATTCCGCAAGTTGGCAGCACAGTCGCAAAAGCCCTACTTATTGTGGCTAGCAGCAACTACTTCTACGTTTCCTTTTTTAAGTGCTTCTAACGCTTCGCCTTCCAAATCTTCTTGCTTCTTGCTCGCTTCTTCTAAAGCTTTGGCTTTGGCTGCCAGTTTTTCTGCATCTTCGTCGCTTTCGAGGATACCGAACTCAACCAACAACGCTTCTAACTCGTCCATCTCGATGGGTGTAGGAACGGCGAGATTAGTGTTGTTGATAATCTTGTTACCTAATATGCGGTACTCATTAGCTTGGTTGCTGTCAGGTGCGTACTCGTTCACGGTCATGCGGCGCAATTCTGCGTGTTGCACGATGTTATCGCGAGGTACAAAGTGAATCATTTGAGTGCTTAACCGAGCTGCCAGAGTTTCGATGAGTTCGATTTCCCGGTCAACTTTACGGCTGTTACAAATTAGACCACCCAAGCGCACACCGCCAGTGTGAGCGTACTTGAGGACACCACGAGAGATGTTGTTGGCAGCAAACATTGCCATCATTTCACCAGAGGTGACGATGTAGATTTCTTGTGCTTTACCTTCACGGATGGGCATGGCGAAACCACCACACACAACGTCACCTAACACGTCGTAGCTGATAAAGTCTACGTCTTGGTAAGCACCGTTTTCTTCCAAGAAGTTGATGGCGGTGATGATACCGCGACCAGCGCAACCGACACCAGGTTCAGGACCACCAGATTCGACGCACTTGATACCTCGGAAGCCAGTGATCAAAACTTCTTCGAGTTCCAAGTCTTCTACAGCGCCGCGTTCAGCAGCTAAGTGCAGCACGGTGGTTTGGGCTTTACAGTGCAGAATCAATCGGGTGGAGTCAGCTTTGGGGTCGCATCCTACAATCAGAATCCGCTGACCCACTTCTGCCATAGCGGCAAGGGTGTTTTGGGAGGTGGTGGATTTACCGATACCGCCTTTACCGTAGAAGGCTATCTGTCTAATTTTGTCGTCGGACATGATGAGTTTATCTCCTGCAATTGTTTGACTAGTGTGTCTCGTGGTTGATGAGGCGTTCACGCGCTTGTTTACAGCAGTGACCGCGTGTAGAACGTCGCTGGTGGCGATCGCTCTACCGCAAAAACAGCTGGAAGAAAGAACATAAAATAACCCAAGTTGCTAGTTATGCGATCGCGAGGAAAAATGGGGTCATAAAGGGA
>CAZZYE010000778.1:0-4254 GCA_964658145.1 uncultured Stigonema sp. | reverse complement strand
AAGGTAAAGTATTGGCTATTTAATAGTTGGTAGATTTACGCCGAACTGTACTAGAGTGTTAAGACAAGAGTTTCCACACTTATTGAAACTGCCTTCAATGTGGACTCGAAGTTACTTTTGTAGTACTGCGGGTGACGCTTCTTCTGAGACGATTAAAAAATACATCGCCAATCAAAAAACTCGTTGAAATACTTGGAATGCGCCTGAAGGCGCGTCGCATTCATGAGCCAGCGTTGCAGGAGGGTTTCCCGACAGAGACGACTGGCGTCCCACGCCTGAAGGGCGCATATAGGTTCCTGAGTCACCTATATGCTCGTAAGCTCTTCTGCTTCTATTGTTGTAACCTTATTTATCTGTAGCTACTTACCAGGAATATAGTATAGCCATATGGACTTGCCAACCTTTTCTACAGGCTGATATTTTTCGAGCCAAGAATATTGATCGTAGGGTACTTCTCCTGTCCCATACTTTAGGTGATACACACTCATTGCAATCCAGCCAGTTGTATTCTGGTAAGGATTTAATTCTCGCCAATGAGGAAGATTAAACTGATCCAGATTAATTTCTTGGCTACCGTTGTATTTAATTGCTAATTCTTTGATTCCACGGTTTTTAAGTGTTGTTGTCAGCCGTTTGAGATCCTGACCCCAATCTAAATCACTATCGACGGCGATTGTTTCAGGGTGTTTTACCGCAAATTCATTAAAATAGGCTAAATAATCTGGGTGAGCAGCAAATGAGGAGAGAAGTTGCCATGAAAGCAATATCGTTATAAGTCCTAGTCCAATGTATCGGACAGGATGTAGGGACAACAGTCTTGATGCACCATAACCAGCTACAATCGCGCTTGAAGGATACACGCAAAGTACTTGGCGAACACCATTATCAACGCTACTTAGCATACCTATCACTAGTACCCCTATAGCTGCAACTATAGGCGTCAATACTTGAAGATTTTCTTTCTGCGTTATCACACGTTTCAAAGCCAGGAAAAAACCGCTCAAAGCTAATAATAAAAAAGGTATGGGAGTCCTCAATAAAAGTATAATAGGGTAAAAATACCAACAATATCGAGTTCGACGAATTTTACCAAGAAAATAGACACCTTCTTCAGAGTTGTTCCTGCTATATAATTGGCTTATCCCTACAAAAAACTCAGGTGCAGGAAGAGGAACATTTTCGACAACAGAATACGCAACATCATGTAATAATCCTTTAGTACCGACAATGCGATCAATTTTTTCATGCGGTCTATACTTCGCTTCCAAGATATAAGGTTTATAGGAAAATCGGTATCCCGCCCAGATCGTTAGAGAACAGATCAATAAAGCAATAACTGATGCAATCATCCTTTGCCTGACTCTAAGTTGACCTCTATTTTTGGTAAAAGTCGCTCTAAAAAATCTAAAAATGTAGATGACTCCGATCAGCCCCCCAGATACAATCAGGAACCCTAAGGACGAGAATTTTGCCAGAATTGCGAGTCCGACAGTAATTCCCAGAAGATGACTACGCAGTAAAGTTGGTTGCTCTAACCACAAGCAAAGGGCAAATAGAGCGGCAGTAACTAAGGTGGCACAAGCCATATCCAATGCAGCGACGCCTGAATGACCAAGAATAACCGGTAATGTTGTGAATAATACAACTGACAACAGAGATGTCGTCGCTCCACCGTACTCCTTTGCCCATAAAGCGACAACCACAGATGCAATGATGAAAAAAGGCAATATGCCTAACCTAGCTAGGGTGAGGTTTTGTTCATATGTACCATTTTCCTGAAGAATAGTGTTTCCCTCATTGAACATACTCGCTTTGCCTATGGATCTGATGCCATCAAGGTATAGTCCCAAAGCATCCATCACACGTGCCAATGGAGGATGGAGAGGTTCATAAGTGTAATGTTTTCTATCAAGCCATTCCATACCTGCAGCAATATGGGCTGGCTCATCCCAAGTTTGCCAGAAGATGCTGTAAGTCGAAGATATTCTCAGCAGACCAACTATCACTATCAAAATTATCAATAATGCGAAAGCAAGATGGCGATAATTGTGCATCACTTTTTCCATTTCTTAAAACTCCAAGCAATGTTGACATAATGGTCGCACCTTTAGTGTAGAAACACCGCCTAATTATTATCTTGACAATAATTATTGTATAAATACATCTATAATACAATACGGTTCAGTTAGAAGCGTCACTCCCTGAAGATCCCCCCAACCCCCCTTAAAAAGGGAGGCTTTTTCCCCCCTTTTTAAGGGGGGCTAGGGGGGATCAAAGCCTTAACTAAACTATATTGATCTATAATAACTCGACTGACTACTTCCTTAATAAATAGGCGAGTCAGGAGGAAAACCAATAGACCACAAATTTGGTTAGCACAAGAGCATCTTATTTACATTGCTGATGATTAGTTATAAGAACTAAGCCGAATCGGTTTTTTTCAACGATATCAAACTCTTGAAGCCACTGTTGTTGTAAGTGGACTGGAAAGAATTCCTTTGCGCTTTGGTCCAGCAGAATGGTACATGCTTTAGCAGCCATATCTTCGTACTCTTCTTTAGTAAACTTCTTAGTAGGATTAGGAGAAAGGAAGTATACCTCAATTGGACTACGAATCATTTTTCTGTTAGCCTCTACAGCGAAAATTGGTACCATTGCCAGCAATGGATCAGGGGATTGTGAGAGGACTTTGACTATCTGATAATAATCATAATCTCGATTACTTTTCCACTCATGATTCAGCGAGGGAAAAACAATCAAGAACTGGAAAAATACCAAAATTATATAGATGGCAAATACTATTAGCTTAGAATTAGATTTTTGTTTAAAATATTCGTTAACTACAACTCCCAGAGCAAAGATTCCGAATGCAAATGCTGGACCAGCTACGGATGGATAGTGCGGGTAAAAGTTTGAAGAAAGGAAAATACTAACAAGTACTACACCTATCATGGCTAAAGCATAGGCACTTAACAGTCTGTGAAAGATCGATGCATAGAGTAATCCTATACAACTTATTAGATAAAAGTAGATATCCTTTGAAGCCAGAATGATTTTCAAGCGATCAAGTCTACTAGTAGCAGCACGATCAATTTGACCAAATACGGCTTGTTCAAGACCTTCGGGAATGAGACTAAAGTACAAAATAAGTGCAAGAACTGGTGGGATACCGATCAGAAAATATTTTTTTAGTTGATGCCTTTGTTGCAAGCGGGTTTTTTCTGAAAAGCTAAGAGCTAAAGAAATAAAAAGAAGATTAAATACAGTGGGAAGGAAGAGGAGTACCGATAGCGTTGAGAGAACTGACTGAATTATAGGTGTCCATTTCCACTGCTTATGGCATACCCCTAAATAAAAGAACCAAATAAAGAAGTCATTCGCTAGTTGTCTAATAGCGACAAAACGGAAATCATGATCTACCATTTCATGAAACGTCATATAAAATAAAATGGCAATAAGTGCCGCACCAATGTTATTTCGTATTTCTTTAAAAGCTAAATATAGAGGGAATATAGCAACACAATTGAGGAGGAGAAATAGTACTCGCACGAAGTACATATTTCCCGTGAGTTTTAATGTTAATCCGATGAATAATGGCAAGACAGGCAGATGCCAGATGGGGAAATCTCTATGTGGTATTAGTCCCTGCATCATCAATCTCCCAGCTTCTGCATAAACTCCTTCGTCTGTACCAGGTGATGCTGCTAAATGAATGTAGCGAAATTGAAGATAGAAGAGGAAAGATATTAATAAAGCTACAAACGCAAGCTCAATTTTTTTTCTCACTTTTAAAGTTGAAGTCATAATTATGTAGGCTGATTACCAGGAATGCAGTAACTAAGGCGGCACAAGCCATATCCAATGCAGCGACGCCTGAATGACCAAGAATAGCAGGTAATGTTGTGAATAATACAACTGACAACAGAGATGTCGTCGCTCCACCGTACTCCTTTGCCCATAAAGCGACAACCACAGATGCAATGATGAAAATGTGAAGCTTTAAAAGTTTATACCATATGACTCACCAAATGTTAAGAAAGGTCAACAGACAAACTTGTAAAATTTCACTTGGTTTGCGATGCTCGATCGCAAATAAACCGCAATAACTTGTTTTGTCCCACTTACAGCTTTTTTTTATTTATTGAACCACAGATTGCCGTAGGATCACGGCACTGCCCATTAGTGTCAACTTAAGCTGTAACCCTTGAAAATACAAGCGAGTCTCGTTTGGGCTGCTGCCTAGTAACGCGCTAT
>CAZZYE010000777.1:0-4255 GCA_964658145.1 uncultured Stigonema sp. | reverse complement strand
AGAAATACCCCGTCAATCTCAAATTTAGGTTCTTTGACAGCTACCGAATCAAATCGGTATGCATCTGCATTTGTCGGAGGATTTGTTAAGAGTTCAAATAGCAGTGTGGGAGATTGCTGAAACAGTTTGTAAAATATTGAATCTCGACGCATACAAGTAGTGTTCGCCCTATCATTCTTGAATTATAAATTATAAAAATTTTCATAATTCATAATTCATAATTTTTATATGTGGCTCTTACTTCCTCTAATTCTTCATCTATTTTGCTTGTGCTGGAAGGCTTGGGTTTTTGTGGCGGTTCAGTATTAATGTTGCTTTTGGATTTGGCACCGTTAAGAAATATTGTTTTCATTTCCTCTAGTTCTCGATCAATTTGAGTGATAGCTTTGGTTACAGCGGGTGTAGGTGTTGCCTTCAAGTCGAGGAGGATTTCATCTGCTGTTTGATAGCGTTGAATAACGGCACTTTCTAACATTTTTTCGAGGATGCGACTCAACTGATTACTCACAGGAGTCTTCAAGTATTGTTGCCAAATCCAAGCATCGTTATGAATGTCGTATAAATCAAAGGGAGAACGCTGAGTTAATAGATGAATACAAGTAGCACCTAAGCTGTAAATGTCGCTGGCAAAAACAGCTTTTCCTTTAAGTTGTTCAGGTGCAACATATTCCGGACTACCAATACTAGTACCAATGCTGTTTAAAGCAGTGTATGTGGCAATTTTAGCAGCGCCAAAATCTACTAAAACTAGATCTGAACCACCACTTGAACCACGGAGGGCATTAATTTCTTCCCCCCTTAAAAAGGGGGGACTGAGGGGGGATCGACGAATAATATTTTCTGGTTTAATGTCTCGGTGAATGACTTGTCTTTTATGACAAAATTGCAGTACTGGCAATAAATCATTTAGTAATTGCCAAATTTGACTTTCGTTGAAACGACCCGCGCCTGCCAATTCCTGCTCTAAGTTTTGCCCATCGATAAATTCTTGTACAAGATACTGTCTATTTTCTTGGGTAAAATATGCCAGCAGTTCGGGAATTTGTGGATGAAAGCCCAACTCATCTAAGCGCATCGCTTCTTGAGTAAATAACTCTTCTGCTTTCTGTACTGTGCTAGTACCTTGAGCTTGGGGATAAAATTGCTTGATTACGCAGCGCGGTTTGGATGGTTTATCTTCATCCACTGCTAAGAAGGTTCTGCCAAAACCACCTTGTCCTATAGGTTTGATAGCGCGGTAGCGTTCTTTTAGGAGTAACTTGGAACCACAAGTCAGGCAAAAGTTTCCATCATGAGTATGATGGGGCTTTGGGCAGCTAGGGTTGAGGCAGTAGCTCATGTTGAAATTTTCATCCCTGATAGGAATCCATACAGATATACCCCCACCACTATAGATAGAATAACACATGAGCCTGAGGGCTATCGGTATTCGCACTCTTGTTTAACAAGGAAACGTGTCAATGAAAACTTCACCGCCGCAACTGCAACGTGAATTAGGGGTTGTGGGTGCAACTGTGATGGGACTGGGTTCGATTATCGGTACGGGCGTGTTTGTCAGTATCGGTATTGCTGCTGGGATTGCAGGTACAGCAGTGGTTCTGGCTGTAATCATTGGGGCGTTAGTAGCTACCTGCAATGGACTCAACAGCGCTCAACTAGCTGCCAATCATCCTGTCAGTGGTGGTTCTTACGAGTATGGCTACAAATACCTAAATTCTTGGCTTGGGTTCACAGCCGGATGGATGTTTTTGTTGGCTAAAACTGCCTCAGCTGCTACCGCTGCTTTGGGTTTTGCTGGCTACTTTCTCAATGCTACAGGTATGAGCAAACACCTGCTCATACCCTTGGCGTTGGCATCTGTGGTTGTGCTGACTGCAATTGTTTTGAGTGGGATTCGTCGCTCTAATGTTGCCAATATTGCAATTGTATCCATCTCGCTGCTGTCTTTGGTTTTTTTTATTGCGGCAGGAACACCCTCAACTGTGAGATCTGGTGCTGAACATTTCACACCTTTTTTTACAGGCTCTATCGCAACAGTACTTCATGCCAGTGCTTTGATGTTTGTGGCGTACACTGGTTATGGTCGCATTGCTACCTTGGGCGAAGAAGCGATCGCCCCGCGCCGAACTATCCCGAGAGCAATAATTGTCACGATGGTACTGACAATGTTACTTTATATAACGGTCGCAGTGGTTGCGGTCGGGTCAGTAGGGGCGTTCGTTCTGGGCAAATCGGGATCGCCAGGACAGGCTGCACCCCTAGAAGTAGTAGTCCGCAGCTTCGGCATTCCGGGTGGGTCACAGATATTAGCAATTGGTGCGATCGCTGCCATGCTGGGAGTATTGCTCAACCTAATTTTGGGCTTATCCCGCGTCTTGCTAGCCATGGGACGACGACAAGATATGCCCAGGATTTTTGCGAGTTTGAATCAGTCAGGAACGACTCCAGTGGCGGCTACTATTGCTATTGGCATTGCGATCGCTCTTTTAGTTTTCATTGGTAACGTCAAAACCACTTGGTCGTTCAGTGCCTTTACTGTTTTGATTTATTACGCAATTACTAGCTTGGCTGCACTTCATTTACCATCTCAGGAACGGCTTTATCCTAGATGGTTAGCGATTTTTGGTTTGGCAGCTTGTCTGTTTCTTGCCTTTTGGGTAGAACAGCTCATTTGGCAAGTGGGTCTAGCATTGATTCTTGCTGGGCTGATTTGGCACACAGCAGCAAGAGCAAAATTAAAAATGTAAAATTAAAAATTAAAAAAGAAGACTCTGCTTACTTTTTTAATTTTTAATTCTTAATTTTCTATCTTCCAACACCTACATATTGGAAGCCAGCCCGTACCATTTTTTCAGGTTCAAGGAAGTTGCGACCATCAATGATGACTGGGTGGATCATCAATTGTGCCATCTTGACATAGTCCAAATTGTTGAACTGTTGCCATTCAGTCACGAGTACCAAAGCATCGCAGCCGTCAGCCAGTCTTTCAGCATCAGTTTCTACTAGTACACCGGAAAGTCCGTGACGCATACCCGTTTGCGAAACAATTGGATCGTATGCCTTAACTTTGGCTCCTAGTCGGTTAAGCTGTTCAATCAGATTGAGCGCTGGTGCGTCGCGCATATCATCGGTATCAGGCTTGAAGGTTAAACCAAGCAATCCTACAGTTTTGCCTTTGAGGATTTTCAGGACTTGCTGGAGTTTTTCAACGGCAATCAGGCGTTGGCGTTCGTTAACACTCACAGCAGATTTGAGCAGCTGGGCTTCGTAACCGTAGTCATCAGCAGTGTGAATGAGTGCAGAAACATCTTTGGGAAAGCACGAACCTCCCCAACCGATGCCAGCATTTAAGAATTTGTTACCAATACGGCTGTCTAAACCGATACCTTTTGCCACTTGAGTCACGTCGGCACCAACGCGATCGCAAATATTGGCAACTTCGTTAATAAAACTAATCTTAGTCGCCAAAAAGGCATTAGCGGCGTATTTAATCATCTCCGCTGAACTCAGGTCTGTTGCTAGTATCGGCACTGGCAGTAAAGATGGGTCAGCCGCGTACTTGCGCTCGACGATTGGGGCATACAATTCTTTCATCATCGCGATCGCTTTCGGACTATTGCCTCCTAGGACAATGCGATCTGGGTTGAAGGTATCGTACACTGCCGAACCCTCCCGTAAAAACTCTGGATTGCTAACGACATCAAACTTAGCTGCAATCTCAGGCAATTTTTCATCAATTGGCACTCCACCTGCAGGCACTAATGTTTTCTGGCGTTCGGCAATGCCATCAAGGACAATCATCCGCACCCAGTCCCCTGAACCTATTGGAACCGTAGATTTGTTGACGATCACCTTATATCCACCATCTAAATGGGCACCTATACTCCGGGCTACGGCTTCGACATAACGAGTATCACTCTCACCAGTAGGCAAAGGCGGCGTTCCCACAGCAATGAACAAAATTTCCCCGTGGGCGACTCCCCCACCGATATCAGTAGTGAACTGGATCTTCCCAGTATGAATGGCAGACTGCATAATATCTGAGAGTCCCGGCTCGAAAATGGGTGACTGCCCAGACTTCATAATCTTGACTTTTTCTTCGTTATTGTCTACACAAATCACATCATGCCCAATATGAGCCAAGCAAGCGCCTGTCACCAAACCAACGTAACCAGTACCAATGACACAAACACGCATTTTGTTTAATTCCTCGTTTTTTTGGGGTTGGTCTTTAACTTTTGCTAATTGCTAATTG
>CAZZYE010000776.1:0-4256 GCA_964658145.1 uncultured Stigonema sp. | reverse complement strand
TTCCCTTTTTTTTGTAAGCGCCAAAAAACACCTGAACTACCGACACCAGATTCGCGCTCTTGATCTTGCGTTTATGTTCTCTTCCCCTGGCGACGCCGTTCTTTGTATTTACGCAGTTGACGCGCAATCTTATCAGCTACCAAGTCTATACTGGCGTATAGGCTATCGCTACTCTCTGAGGCATGGATAACACTTCCGTTGGCGTAAATGGTGACTTCAGCTGCCTGCTTGAGATTGATTCGAGGATTACGGGCTACTGATATATGCACATCCACTTCAGTTGTCAAGTTCTGAAAGTGGTTCACTGCTTTTTCAATCTTCTGATGTACATACGAACGAATGGCATCAGTGACTTCAATGTTTTTGCCTTTGAGCACAAGCTTCATATTCAATTCTCCTGCTGGACTATCATCAAAATTTGTTTTGGCTGAAACGGAAAGCGATCGCGTTGATTACCGCTTGACAAATGTGCAGATGCTAGTGTTGGCGTTTCAGCTTCCCGATTTTGTTGGCGCGGTTAGGATAGAATTTGCTTCTTAAAATGCCAATTTGAGATGATATATTCACCCTAGTATTTTGAATGAGGGAGATGTGAAGTGTCAAAATGAATCAAGGCCAATAAATAAGATACATTTATTTGAGGAATTTTTAAGTTAAGTTAATCTTATCTTATAACCTAGGAGTGAGTCGTTAAGTTATGTAACTGATCCAACATCTAGCCGGATCGCACTTGTCTTGATCTTGGCATCGTGCCTATAACCGTGTAAAAACCTGCACTCCTGGGATGGAAAGCCTTATCCTGCCTATGTTTGATAATTTGCTGCATCGGACTCAAAAAAGCCCTTATGCTTGACGATGAAATTCTGATTCACATCCTCTGGTGCTCGAATAATTACGAATTACAAATTATTGTGACAACCCAAATGCCACAATTGCAACTGGTACGCTAAGCAGATTGGGAAGTGTCCCTAGTCCCCTTCCAGTCGTTCCATAGTTATCTAATATTTATCGATGCCGCCACAAACTATAAGCAGTTACTATGACTCACTTCGGCATCATCTGTCCTGGAACGACTGGACACCTGAACACCATGTTTCCGCTGGGTCGCGAACTGCAACTGCGCGGTCATCGTGTGACTTTATTTGGGGTACTTGATGCTCAACCCAAGACACTGCAAGCAGGATTGGAATTTCGGGCGATTGGCGAATCTGAGTTTCCCCGTGGGGCGATCGCACAACATTTGACTCACTTAGGAAAACTTCGGGGACTCAGTGCATTGCAATATACTCTCAAAGTACTCAAGCAGACAGCGGCTGTTATGCTTCGGGATGCACCGACTGCAATCAAAGATGCAGGTGTGGAAGCACTGTTAGTAGACCAGATTTCACTAGAGGGAGGAACTGTTGCAGAATTTTTGGCAATTCCCTTTATTACTATTTGCAGTGCTGTAGTACTTCATCAAGAAGATAGTATTCCCCCTCATTTCATGAACTGGCGCTATCATCCTGCTTGGTGGACACACCTACGCAACCGAGCAGTTTACGGGTTCCTGAGTCTTACCAAACCTATGGGTAAGGTGATAGTTGAGTATCGCCGTTCGTGGAACTTGCCCACACTCACGCGCCTGAGTGATAGCTATTCTCAACTGGCTCAGATCAGTCAACAGCCTGCGGAATTTGAATTCCCAAGGCAACATTTGCCCCAATGGTTCCATTTTACCGGACCATTACATAGTTCAGTTGGTCGAGAAACTGTTGCTTTCCCAAATGAAAAGTTAACTGGGCAACCATTGATTTATGCTTCAATGGGGACTGTACAAAATCGCTTGTTGAAAGTTTTCAACTGTATTGCAGAAGCTTGCAACGGGTTAGATGCCCAGCTAGTGATTTCTCTTGGTGGTGGTGCTAGCTTAGAATCTCTGCCAAAACTATCAGGTTCGCCCCTAGTCGTCGGTTATGCGCCCCAACTAGAACTCCTAAAAACTGCCACCCTGACTATTACCCATGCAGGCATGAATACCACTTTAGAATCCTTGAGCAATGGAGTGCCGATGGTAGCAATTCCGATTGCAAACGATCAGCTTGGGGTAGCGGCGCGTGTAGCTTGGACAGGGGCTGGTGAGGTTTTACCCTTAGCCCGTCTGAACGTTCCCAGACTGCGATTCGCTATCAAGCAGGTACTGACTGAAGATTCTTATCAAAAGAATGCATCCAGATTACAAGGAGCAATTCGTCGATCTGGGGGGGTAAATCAAGCTGCTGATATTGTGGAACAGGCTGTATCTACCGGGAAGCCTGTCTTAGCTCAAACGCCGCCGCAACTTGTATATAGCAGTCCGATCTGATTTGTGAAATTCTTCGTAGGGTGGGCATTGCCCACCATTACCAGGTTTGGTGGGCAATGCCCACCCTACAACATCAAAGTTTTCAGGATTTTATGTCATAAGCGCGTTGATGCTGCTTGCATCTGAGCAACATCTGCTGTAGCTGCATGAATACCTCCTTGTACTGTTAGGACTGAGCAAGGGGCATGATGCAGCACATAGTTGCTGACACTACCCAGTAAAAGCTCATTAAGTCCACTATGACCCCGACGACCCATCATAATTAAGTCAGCTTTCCAAGTACGAGCTACTTCACAGATCGTGCGACCTGGATCGCCAGCCTTGGGAGTAAATTCCGTTGTCACTCCGGCAGCGCTTGCCTGATTGCATAGCAATGCTAAAAAATTAACTCCCTCTTGTTTCATTTCTTCCCACTGTTTTATGTATTGATTCTTTGCTTCAAAATATGAAGTGGGATAGATAATATATGGGTCACCAAACAAAGGGGTGAGGAATTGGTCATCGAAGGGAAAGAGAACGTGCAGCAACATTAGACGAGCATTCATTGCTTTTGCCAAAGATACCGTTTCATTAAAAACGTGTCGATCCATTTCAGTATGATCTACAGCAACTAAAATCTTGTGAAACATAGTCATTATTCCTTTGTTATCAGTAATAATTTTTGAGTTATAAGTATTAAGTTATTAATTTAAAATTCAATACTCATAACTTCTCACTCTTTTTTCTGTAGCAGCGACATTAACACCTTCGCCAAGGTTGAGACTACTCCTTTCCTGCCATTAAATTACCTAAAGTTTTCCCTTGTGTGGCGCGCCACATGCGAACGCACATTCGTTCAATCATGGTGCCGTACTGCTGCGTCCCCTACAAGATAGGTAATTTTTAATCGCGCTTGTGCTTGAGCGCAGATACCAATTTTGCATCCATGCTGTTTGACAATGGCGAACTGTGAAGCTATTATCCGCTTTACAGCTTCACTGATCAACATCTTATTGAATTTACCAATTTAGTAGTAAGGTTGCAATCAATTACAGCAGTTTTCAATTGAATTGACCACATTGTAAGGGCGGGGTAACCCCGCCCCTACGGTGAGTCCAGCCCTTGCAGCTTGTTTCACTCATTCAGGATCTGGCGTTAGCGTTAGCGAAGCGTTAGCCGGTACTCCGGCGTCAGCGTTAGCGACGAAGGAGCGTCACCCGAAGGGTTATATTGTGGTCTACACGACTGATATTCGCTGTAAGCCGGAAATAGACAAGAATAAGAACCGAGGAAGGTTTTTTTAGCCTTACTTGCTATCAAAACTGCTCCTCCTCTTCAGAAAACCAAATTTCTACAAGAAGTGAGAAGCCAATTAACCAAAAAAAGCAGAAAACTGAAAACCAAAATATTCCTATCATTACGATCACCTCAGACAAATCCTGTGGCTTGCCTCACCCTATTAACTATCTTTGTCATAAAAGCTTAAAGGTGAGTCTTGTACCATCTCTCTCTATTCTGTGTCAAGAGCTACCTTCAATTTATCAAGACTTTTATGAGGGTGTTGTTACTTTGAAATAAAGCTTGACATTACCTCACTTTGCTTGATACTTACCAAATGTCAGCAAATAATCTTTCAGTAGTCTTTCAACTTATATCTTGTACCTGTACGGGTAAACCACTAATACTCAAATGTGTGTGTAAGAAATTAACGCTTTTATCATGAATAAGCTTACGTAATTAAAGAGCAAGGTGTATAACATAAAGCGTATCAACAAGGGCGGGACTTGCACGCGCTTACCGCTTCCCTATTTCACCATTGAGGAGTTTTCGGACAAGTCTGGCGATCTGCTTGCAGCAGCGAGTCGCGTGTCACCCCCTCATGATATCGCTACTCAAAAGATAGTTCACGTTTGGTGGCAACACAATCTTGAAG
>CAZZYE010000775.1:0-4257 GCA_964658145.1 uncultured Stigonema sp. | reverse complement strand
GATTAATTGTGGCATGATCCACCTTAAATGTAGCGGCGCTACTAGCAGCAAAATTTCATTCTGATGCGATCGCGAAACATGGCAAGCTTTTGTCCCGTATTGAGGTGGAGAACGATTATGATCTCTCAAAAAAACAAACGAATCGCAGTGATCGGCGCTGGTATCTCAGGAATTGCAGCAGCAAACGTACTCAAAAAGAAAGGATATGAGGCTATTCTTTTTGAGAAGTCTACAGAGATTGGCGGTGTCTGGGCAGTAGCATACCCGGAAGTTCGCCTTCAAAACATCAGTTCACAATATCATCTATCCGATTTTTCCTGGACTTTTACGCCAGACTTACATCCCACACCAGGCCAAATTATACAATATTTGTGTGCGGCGGTCAATCATTTTCAGATTGATGTTCGCCTCAAACATGAAGTTTTTGCACTTGAAGAACTAAAGGATGGTTGGCGAGTGCAATTCCAAAACCAAGAGGGGTGTCACGAAGAGACATTTTGCTATGTTGTGATTGCCACAGGACAATATATTCAGAAACACCACCTAACATTTCCAGGAGAAGTGGACTTCACAGGTAAAGTTGTCACAGAACGAGAGATCAAATCCCTCGACATTTTTAATGACAAGCGTGTTGCAGTTGTAGGGTTTGGGAAGAGCGCGCTCGACATGGCTGTGCTGGCTGCGCAGCGTGCATTGCAAGTACATCACATCTTTCGTCAACCCAGATGGCTGATACCACAAAGGATTTTGGGTTTCCACTATACTCACGTCTTATTCAGTCGCATCAATTCTGTCATGATTCCAAGTTGGGCGTATCCAACGATAGCAGAGCGATTTCTCCATAGCCGTCTCAATTTCATTGTTTCCAGTTTTTGGAATCTGGTTGAGTTCATTTTGCGATCGCAAATTCAATGGATCGGTTTTGGTAAAGACCAAGCTGCTGCAATTCGATTAAAAGCCGTACAGCCGACGCATAAATTAGTGCCTGACTTGCGATCGGCGATCGCGGTAGCACCAGATGCTTACTATCGATTCGTAGCTGAGGGTCAGATACAACCCCATCATGCAAAAGTGTTAGGTTTTTCTAAGGAAACGCTCAAGTTAGAGCAGGGGGAGGAAATCCACTGTGATGTCGTTGTATTGTCTTTAGGTTCGCAGCCTCCAGTATTTCCCTTTCTACCCGAAAGGTATCGACATCTGCTAGAGGCTCAAAAAGATGGGGTGCAACTGTACCGACACTTAATCCACCCAAGCATCCCCAATCTTGGTTTTGTCGGTTTCAATCATGGTTTTTTACACGTCCCCGCTGTCGAAGTTGGTACACTGTGGCTTTGCGCTTATCTAGAAGGTTCGCTTGAATTGCCCTCAGTCGAACAGATGGAGCAAGACATCGAACAAGTCCGCCAATGGAAGAACGCGCATATCCACTTTGAACCCAACCGTGGATCTGGAGTAAACGTCCGTTACCAGCAATACATCGACATCTTGCTTCGAGATTTAGATGTTTCGACCTACAGGAAAATGCCCAATATTTTCGCGGAGATTTTTCACAGATACAATTGTTCTGACTACAAAGATGTACTTGAAGAATATGACCGCAACAGAACAAGCCGAACAACACCTCTGCGTCCGATCGCAGTTCCGACATGATATGTCAGCCTAATTGTAATCAACTGCAAACAAGAACGCTTCAAACCGCAAACAAGTCAATGTCGGTGGAAGGATAATATTGCCGTTTTGGCACGCTTATGCTTCCAATTGATTTCGGCAAAATCATGCTTCTAATCCTAAGCATAGGTTGTACTCAGTTGCTAGATGTGTTAATCATAGCCAAGAGACTGCTGAATTTCACGCAAGTAAGACCGAACCCAGAGGTTACGCATCACTCCGGGCTTGGTAATTCGTTGAGTAACCCGACGTTGTGTAGGTTTTTGTCCTTGTGAATGAAGCAATTGAGCAACATTTTGTATTTCTTGGCATACAAGCTCTCTTTTTTCCTTACCAATTGCATTATTGTATTCAAGGTAACGCTGGGAGATAGAACGAGAAAGTTCAGGAAAATATCTGTAATAAATAGCTGTTATTTTTGTAGCCTAGTCTTCGAGAAATTTCTAGGAATGAAGGAGGTGGAAATTCCTGAAGCGCTAGTTCGAGAATAGGTTTAATTTTTGTAAGCGTTCAGGGGGGGTAGAAAAGGTATCTGTAAAAATGGGGGCAAAATTCTGATAAATTGGGTGTTATGGAATAATAGCGCCCCGCCTATTTAAATCAGATACCTCCAAAGGATTGGGAAAAAACAGGGCAAACACACTTTGTTAATAAAAATGCCATATTCGCATTAAACCCTATTTATCGAGAATCAATGAGGTGATAATTTCTACCTCAAGTCTACAGGTAAAAAAATAAGATTAACGAAAAACCTTATTTATACGTCAAATGCATAAACTAAGTTTTTTGTCCATTTAGTTTTGTTAATATTAAATGCGTTTGCCCTGGTAAGAGGCTAACTTTCACAGTAAATGGAAGCGCTTATGTTTGCCACTCAGGACAATGCCACTGTTGTTTTGATACTGCTAGTTGGCGGTGTGATGTTGCTCCTTTATGGAGTGCGGTTGATGACCGAGGCGATGGAACTTGCTTTGGGCGCACGCCTGCGCCTGACGATGATGATGCTTGCTAATCGTCCCTGGGCAGCATTTGTGGCTGGCGTTGTCGTCACGACACTGACTCAAAGCTCCAGTGCCACCGTCACTGTACTGGTAGGGCTGGTGGGCGCACAGTCGGCACCCCTAGCGGCAGCAGTGAGCATGCAGTTAGGTGCTGGGGTTGGTTCCACAGTGCTCGTGCAACTGTTGGCGTTCCATATCACTGACTATGCCTTGGAACTGCTGGGTTTGGGGGCGGCAGTTGCTCTATTTACTTGCCGCACTGTCTGGCGCGATCTCGGTCGGGCTACCTTCAGTTTCGGGCTAGTGTTGGTGGGAATGGCGATGATCAATGCCAGTAGCGCTCCGATTGCCGCAAGTCCCATCACTAAAGCTATCCTTCATGCGCTATCGAGATCACCCTTGGTGCTCGCACTTGTAGGCACACTGGTGGCGGCGGCATTTGTTTCTAGTACTGCGACCATTGGGCTGGTATTGGGGCTGGTGAGGAGTGGGGTACTCCCTCTGACAGCAGCTTTAGCCCTGACGTTAGGTGCCAACGTCGGGACGACGCTGACGCCGCTGCTGACAGCACGGAACCGGGGCAAAATTGCAGGAGTTCGGCTGGCGTCCATTTACGTTGGCACCAGGCTATTGGGAGCATTACTGGTACTCATGGTCCTCGACCCACTGGCAATGATGCTAACCCGTGTGCTCCCCAATCCGGCAACTCAGGTAGCACTGATACACCTGGGCTTCAACCTGATGCTGGCAGCAATTTTCGTCCCAGTGGCTTCTCAGGTTTCCGACCTGGCTACTAAGCTTCTGCCTGATCTTGCCCCGAAAAAGGAGTTTAGTTCACGCTACCTCGACCCCGAAGCCCTGTCATTACCCTCCGTGGCTCTGGCTTTGATGATGCAGGATCTCCTGCTCATGTCAGATCTGGTGGCTGAGATGTTGCACTTAAGCATCCAGGCTTTTAAACAAAACGGTATCGAACTCCCCAAGCGCATCCGCTCACTTGGTAAGAAACTCAACAACCTGGAAGCAGAGATCAAGCACTACCTGCTACAGCTTGACAATAACCTGCTGACTGAGGAGCACGAGCGTCATCACATCTCCCTACTCTACGTCATCACTGAACTAGAAGCGATTGGCAATATCATCAACAAGTATCTGATGCAACTAGTTCACCGTCAGCGCCGGAAACAAATTGCCTTTTCTCAAGAAGAATGGGACGACATCGTTACCTATCACGGTGAGGTGCTGGGGCTATTTCAGAAAGCACTGGCAGGACTAGCCGCGCAGGATACAACGCTCTTCGCTGAGGTTCTGTCTCAAAGGAATTGGCTCAATAAGCTCAAGGGCGAAATCTACCTGCGGCATCTATACCGCATGCGTTCAGGCGACCCATCAAGCCTGGATGCGAGCAATATCCACCTCGAACTACTCAATACTCTGGGCAGCATACTTTCGCACACCTGGAGTATTGCCCGTGTTCTCCAAGGCGAATTGTAGACTGCGTAATAAGCGCACTCCACGAATCGCACGCTTATTTCTGTACGTTCGCTCATTTTTAACCGCAAGATTTAATAAGCGCCTTACAGGGCTT
>CAZZYE010000774.1:0-4261 GCA_964658145.1 uncultured Stigonema sp. | reverse complement strand
TTTAATTTGAGCGAAGCGATTGACAATACATTAGTATCAAGAATAATTATCATTCAAAAGTGGGTGCAGGACGTATAGGTTCTCTAGTAACTTCTCCTAGTTCAAAATCTCCCAAGTGGGCAAAGCGTTTTTCTATCATATTTACAAGATTTACAGGCTGTTTTTGATTTTCAATTAAAGCAAGACGGAGAATCTCTTTTACTTCTTCTTCGAGGGAACGGTCATTTTTTGAAGCTCGTTGTTGCAAGAGGTTTTTGATGTTATCGTCAATGTTAAAAATGGTAATGTTTGTCATGGTGAGTGAATTGGTTTGTGATGTATTTAGATATGTAATAATTACATTTTAAGTTTAATTAGGCATTGAGCCTATATTCTTGTAAAAAACCATAATATTGGGCTTATGCTTGCGGGTTTGGCAGGAAGTTGCAGTCATATTTGGGACAAAATAAGGAATTCGAGCAAAAAAAACGCAGCAGTTATACCAAATCCGGTTTCTACAACCCTCTTTAAAAACGACATGTATTGTAGAGACATTACTGTACGGTCTCTACAGGTTAAACGGCTTTATGTAAATACTACAATTTCCTGATTGAAATTTCGGAGAGACGCGATCTGGCACTTCGTGCCGCTTCGCGCTTCGCGTCTGTACTTATTATTTAGTGACTGTATGTGAAGTTAAACAATCTCCTCTAGCTGAGGAATGTGTTCAGTTTCGTAGTTTTCAATTAAGACACCGATGACTTCCATTAGAGAAGCAAGCGGATGACTCTCGTCTTCACCAACTTGATCGATGAGGCGATCAAGCATCTCGACCAAGCGATCGTATTCCTCTTCAGTATGAGGAACAAAGACGTTTTCGGCAATTGATGACCAAGCAGTGATGGTTTGATCGAGGTTGATACTTGGCATTATTCTTTCCACATATTTTAAAGTTGGAAGATATGCTAACCCAAAGCGTATTCTGTAAACTTCCTCATAAACGGTGACTGAAATTCCAGCACAATATCTTCCTTTGGGACTCCCGCCGCCACCAACTCAGCGGCAATATCATCCTCTGTGCCATTCCACTGTAGCCAAATCTTTTCCCTTTTAATGTCAATATGAATGATACAGCTATGCACCCAATCCTGCCCTTGCCAGCCTACATGAACAATTTGGTAACGATCGCGTTCTGTATCAAAAATCTGCTCAACCTCAATATCCCCGTCAGCGAGTTTTTGCTTGCCATATTCCAGTAATATCTGCTGTACAAGTTGACGGTATCGCGTTAATTTCTCCATGTAACAATTACCTACATCAATCCAAGTTGGGTACAACTAGACTGGCTTTTAAGCAAACCCTTACAAAGCTAAATTAAAAATCTGTTGCGCGGAGAGGTTAAATTGTGGGAAGGTAGGAGAAACAATCACATCATTGTCTCTAAACGTTGTTTTTACATATTCCCCGTCAATTAGCTCGTATACAAAGATAGTGCGTTGTTTCGGATAGCCGCGAAAGGTACGCCCTCCCAAGGCAGCATAATCTACAATCCAATATTCGGGAATGCCCATAGCTTCATAATCACGACGTTTGTCGTAGTAGTCGTCCTGCCAATTGGTACTAACAACTTCTACTATCAATTTGACCGAAGTCGCGTTTTGAATAACTGACTCACTCTCCCAACGTGTCTCAGTGCCAACAGTTTCTTGATTCAAAACAATTATGTCCGGTTCGTACCCAGACTTGTCCCGGAAAGGTTTAACAATCGATTCTCTGGGTATTGTCCAAATGTCGGTTTTACCCATTTTATCAATTGTTGTAAGTAACCGTCCACCGAGAGAACCCGTTAAATTGGAATGCTTCCCCCTAGGTTTTGGCATCTCGACAATTACTCCATCATGCAATTCGTACCGGAATTCTGAGTTTTCCGGATACCATTCGATAAATTCATCAAAGGTGTATAACTTTGGTTCGGTTTGTGCTTGTGCTTGTGTTTGGGCTTGGCTCATAGTTACAACCTCCACATATATTGGTAAAACTCCTGCTTTTGTAGATGGTCAAATTGCAAGTATTGCGTACAGTAATAATTTAATTTTGGTAACTAATAATGTTTATGATGTCGAAACGAATATTCAATGTACATAAATACACTTGAAAAAATGTTTTGTAAGTTGTCAGAGGCACTGCTAAATATAAAATACGTTCTGGCTCTCGCCGCCTTAATGCGCCTCGATAATTGATAAATTGACCTAATGCTGTATGGAATTCCGAGACTGCAGACGACCCTCCAGAAAGCTTTTGACTTCCACAGCAATTTTCTCTCCTTGCTGTTCTGCTGCAATAAGTTTTTTTGCTGCCAAATCAATTGACATACTTACACCTCCCACATTGAATGAGAGCGGGTCTTGAGTTATTTGCCAACCGTCTTTTTGTAAAGCTTTCTTGACAACTTCATGAAAGACATCTTTGGCAGACATAGATATCCGTTATTATATTTCCTAATTTCATAATACCTCAACATATGCTGAAAATCCTGTCGAGTCATAATGGAACTTGAGCAATCACAGTTTCCCCAACAAAGAACATAACCAGGAGAACCACCTTGCCCCATTCGATTCAACGCGCTCAACCTCCCTTAGAGTTTATTTCAGAGCGCTTTGACCCAGTTGTACACTATATTATGCAAGCTTTACTGCCAATCTTCCTGCGATTCCGGCTTAGACCGTGGTTACCAACAGGTATAGCGCAGATTGAAACTGTGAATGTGGAAGTGCTAGTCAATCTCTACCAAAAATTCCAAGCTGGCAAAATTCGCTTCTTAATGGCATTTCGCCACTCTGAGGTTGACGACCCTTTTAGCATGTTGTATTTGTTATCCCGTGCAGTACCAAAATTTGCCCGTAAAAAGGGTATCAAACTGCAATACCCAATTCATTCTTACTTTCTTTATGACCGGGGGATGTTGCTGTGGGCTGGAGACTGGCTTGGTTGGCTGTTTTCTCGGTTAGGGGGCATATCGATTCATCGCGGTAAGCGGCTAGACCGGGTTGGTATGAAGACAGCACGGGATTTGTTTGCCAGTGGCAAACTACCAATAAGTGTAGCTCCCGAAGGAGCCACTAATGGACATAGCGAAATTGTCAGCCCTCTAGAACCTGGCGTTGCTCATTTGGGCTTCTGGTGTGTAGAAGACTTGCTCAAAGCTAATCGAATTGAGGAAGTTCTGATTGTACCGATTGGAATTCAGTACAGCTACATCAACCCATCTTGGGCAAAATTAGATTGGCTTTTGGGTAAATTGGAAGTAGATAGTGGTTTGCCGATGCAGCAAATTAGTCAATCAACTCCCGACCGAGAAAAAGTTTTCTATGAACGACTCTTTCGACTGGGTGAACATGTTCTTTCCCAGATAGAACAGTTTTACACTCGCTTCTACCACGAAACCACACCAGTCGCTACACAAATAGATTCATCTGCTAGCCGTAACGAAGTACTTGAGACTCGACTACAGAGAGTATTAGATCGGTCACTACAAGCAGCCGAGCAATATTTTGGTCTGGAATCTCAGGGAACTGTGATTGAGCGCTGTCGCCGAATAGAGTCAGCAAGCTGGGATGATATCTACCGCCAGGATTTGCCTGATTTGCAAACTTTATCTCCCTTACAGCAGGGCTTGGCAGACTGGATTGCTGAAGAAGCATCTTTGCGTGTGCTACATATGCGTTTAGCGGAAAGTTTTGTAGCAGTCACAGGAACCTACGTTCAGGAAAAGCCTTCCTTTGAAAGATTTGCAGAAACGTCCTTAATTTTATTCGATCTGATTGCCCGGATTAAAGGGGAGAAAAACCCTCGACGACCTCGATTAGGTTGGCGACAAGCGCGGCTTAGCGTCGGTGAACCGATCTCAGTGACAGAACGCTGGTCAAGTTATCAAACAAACCGTCAAGCAGCAAGACAAGCAGTGAATAACCTGACGCAAGACTTACAACTAGCGTTGGAGAAGATGATTTCTTGAATTTTATGGGGTTGGTAACTGTTACGTAATTGTTGGACATAGTTAGACACTCTTTACGTTATGTTCCAGTTACGTGCAGTCATATCCATCTTTACGATGCACTGGTTTGCAATACTTTAAGTTAATTGATCTCCTTTGGACGAAGAGCAATAAATTCTTGGTAACCGTTCACGGGGGGTAGAGCATTTACGTGAATTATAAAACCATTGCTAAGCAAGGGTTTTGGGTGATTTATCGTATGCACGAATATAACCTAAAATGTCTAAA
>CAZZYE010000773.1:0-4266 GCA_964658145.1 uncultured Stigonema sp. | reverse complement strand
CGCTCTCCGGAGGGTTTCCCTCCGCAGGCGACTGGCGTGGGTTGGGGGGATCTTCGACGGATGAACATGCCTAACCGAACCGTATTGACGGTCGCCCAGTAGAGGAGTATCGCATCTCAAATATAAATTTAAACCAATTCTGTAAAAATCAGCCCTGAATTTATCGTAAAATTTAATACTAAATAATTAAGTAAAAATTAGGTTCAATTTGCCTCTAAGCACACGGTTACACCAATTCGTAGCCTTTTATACCTATATATGTAAAACAGAACCGCATAAGTATCAGCTGGTGCGATGCCGAAGGCAACGGCTTAAGCCGTATCGTCGCATTGTACTAGGACATACTGTGGCGTTGAAAAAAGTCCCAGATCTTCTCAGTGGCCTTAAAACCAAGTTTATCATTGACCTGTTTTAGGTTTGGATCTTGGGTTGCACCACCAGGCCAGAAATGTCCACCGTCTACTACAGCTAACTGCACGACTTCTGATCCACCAACACAACCTGAACCCTGAGAGGCTTTTACTTCTAAGCGATCGCTTGGATTAGCTTGAGGACGCTTTACAGTTTGACTTGGTGAAGGACATTGATCGTGCGTTTTCCAAAAGTTTACGGCGTCTGGAATAGAAACAAGCGCTCCTCTTTTTTGAGTGTCGTCATCACCGTCATAAAGAACCTCTTTATCATTTGTACCGTTGATCATTAGCATCGATACAGGAGTTTTAGTCTGGCAATTAGATCTAATCCGAACTGAAAGAGATCCAGCTACTGATGCGAAAGCTGTAATTTTATCAGGTATTTTGCAAGCTAGAGCTTGGGTAAGTATTGCGCCCCTTGAGAAACCAGTGGCATAAACTCTACGGCTATCAATATTTATATTTTGCTTCAGATGATCGATTAGTGCCGAAATAAACGAAACATCGCTTACATTTGATGGAGGAGTACCTCTGGGACGCCATCTATGGTTAATTGCATCTGGATAAGCAACAACAAACCCTTTTTGCTCTGCCAAATCATTGAAGCGAGTAACGTCAGCCATTGAATGACCACTACCATCGTCCCCATGAAACACTAAAACTAACGGCATGGGATGGTTTGGACTGTAAGATTTGGGAGTGTAAAGATAGTAGCTGCGTAACTGTCCCTGGTCAGTTAGGTGTCCATAATTGTCACCGATAGAGATTTTTTCCCCAGGCATACTTGTTTGCTCTGCCTGAATCGACTCGCAGGCTGTTACCAAAGTAACTGAGAGTATGCAAGTAAGAATGCGCTTCAGAAGTTGGGAGTTCATCACAGTGGGTTCGATGTGTCTGACTAAATGTATAGTACACTTACTGCCTTAGTAAGATCTTCCTACGAATGGAGTAATTAACTCTAGTTGTTAGTTGTATAAAACTCCAGCTATAAATAGAATAATATCGTCTTAAGAGGTAGGGGCGATCGCAATACGGTTCGGTTAAAGGTTGTTGGTGAGAATTTTAGACGTGTAGAGACGCGACGCCCTTCGGGTTCGCAGTCCCCAGCTTCGGGAAACCCTCCTTCAGGGCTGTCTCACCAGTCGCCTACGGAGGGAGACCCTCCTCATGCGCGCTGGCTCAAATTTCGCGTCTCTACATAGGTTATCGGTAGGTAAATTATCTTATCCGAACCGTATTGGGGGCGATCGCCTCCGCAAGGAATAGTTTGCAAGTTTTCGGAAAAAATTTCATACTTTTTGGGGAACAAACGCAAAGGAGTCAGCCATGCTATCCCCTGAAAAACTTGCCCTTAAACAAACCGTAGCCCGTCGCCACCCTTGGTTTAACCGATTAATGGCAATTATTGCCGTAGTTAACCTATTTTTAGTACTTTTTGATTTGAGCTACGTGCCTTGGCGTGATTTATACCTACTGGAAATTCCTAACTTAACTCAGTTGTATGACCCAATCAAAGGCATTAAACCTCATCGAGACACGCAGAATTATCTCAATAAAGTCTACCAACTAGAAAAGCAGGTTTTGGATACAGGACTACAGTCATCCGATACAGAAAACTTATTGGCTCAGTTGCGAGACATGAGCGATGAGATGATTAGGGATAATCCGTTTGCTGGAGCTAATAAAAGTGGCACGCTAGAAAAGATTAAAAATCTAATGCGCGATCGCATGGGGATTGAATCGGCACATCAAGCCTTGAGATTATTTTGGAGTGAGGCGCATTTTGATAAAGCGGGTTGGCAACCAGAAATTACATTTTTTCATACCCAGATTCAACCGTTAATTAAAACTAACTACTATCGCCGAATCGGAATAAACGGCAAGTTCCTCAATAATTTCTGGCAGATTGACTTACCATTTGTTATTTTATTTAGCTTAGAATTTCTGGGTCGAACTTTGTTTATCAGTCGCCAGGAGATTGGGTTAACTTGGCGGCAAGCAATGGTACGCCGTTGGTACGATATTTTTTTACTGCTACCATTTTGGCGACTTTTGCGAGTCATTCCTGTCATCATTCGCCTTAACCAAGCTGATTTATTAAATCTCGATCTTGTCCGCGAACAAATTAACCGCGATTTCCTGTCTAATTTTGCTCAGTCAATAACTGAGATTGTGGCAATCCGGCTGATTACTCAACTTCAAGAGTCAATTTACCAAGGCAAAATCATAAATTGGTTGTTACGACCACAGACACGCCAACATTATATTGATATTAATACCACCAACGAAATCAAGGCGATCGCCAGACGCATTTTGAACCTCACAGTCTATCAAGTTGTCCCGAAAATTCAGCCAGACATAGAAGCATTACTGCATCGCAGCATTAAAACTGTTCTTAGTCAATCCCCTACTTATCAACAACTGCAAAACGTGCCAGGAGTCAATCAATTACCCACTCAGTTGACAGAGAAGTTAGTGACAGATATTTCTCAAGGAGTATACACCAGTATGACAACTTTATTAGAAGACCCTGAGGTAGGAGCAATATCCAATCGTTTGATTGACAATTTCAGTGCCGTGTTAGAAGTAGAAGCCCAAAAGGAACAGAATATTCAGGAAATTGGCTCTTTACTTATCGACTTACTCGAAGAAATCAAAATTAACTACGTCAAAGGAATTGCCGAAGGAGGAGTAGAAAAAAGCTTGCAAGAGGCAACTCAAATCCGCCAAAACATTCAGCGCCCTCGCAGCTGATCAGCACCACCCCAGAAACCCGGTTTCTTCAATCCAGGGAAACATTATTGCCCTATAAATCAATACGCTTGCTGTTACTCCCGAACCGCGACAAGATTACCTATCTTCTTCTTGGCTTCTTCTTGGCGTCCTTGGTGACTTGGCGGTTCGTTAAATAGGTATTCTAAGAAAGCGGGTTCTCCTACGGAGTACGGGCGGTTCGAGAGTAAGGCTTTGATCCCCCCAACCCCCCTCAAAAAGGGGGGCTTGTTCTGATCAAAAGCCTTAACTGAACCGTATTGCCTTATAAATAACCTTCTTTTTCCGCAAATTTACGTAGGCGAGTCAGACATTGGCGCTGATAAAAACTGCTTAATGTAGAAACTTGCAGACCAAATTCTGCTGACAATTCTTTCCAACTCACTTCTGGAGGCAAGCGTTTCAAAATTAACACTTGACAGTTCACATCTGGACGCCCTTGAATGTGAGTGCATCCTAATTCTCCGTCATAGTCTGCTTGTGCCCATAACTTCACGTTTTCCAGAATGGGAGGAACCTCAGAAGGAGCAGCTAGTTGATCTACAGGGTCAATGAAATTTCCTCCATCACCGAATAGAGATTGGTAGATGATGGGCGACCTGTTGTACTGAAAGTCGCGCAGTCTCCATCTCAGGTAAGTATTCAGCCAAGTTATAACAGAGCCACGATTGGAGTCATAAGCTCCACAAACGTTGTGGCAGAAATACAACCAAGTTTGTTGCAGTGCGTCTTGATAGTAAAAAGTATTTTCCCGCCAGAGTCTGCTTGCAGTCAAGCAAATGATTTGCGTAAGCAATTTCTGACGCTGTTGACTTCCGAGTGGGTGTCTACAGGCTTCGTTAACTAAACGCCGCAGCTGTTCCTCCAATCGATCCATACCAGTTTTAGCGCAAAGAGCAAGCTGTTATCAGTATTGCCCATAAAAGCTCTCTTTAAAATTACCCAATAATATTAATATTGTGTACTTGACAAATTTCCCTTGATGTTGTTTATTTCAACCTAATCCCAGCCTAGCGAGAAGATTTTGCCTACAAGGGGGACAAGGGGGACAAGGAAGATCACGAATCATTTAGGATTGCTA
>CAZZYE010000772.1:0-4281 GCA_964658145.1 uncultured Stigonema sp. | reverse complement strand
CGCAACTACGAGCTTTTATCCTCTAGTTTACAAAAGTTTACATATTTAGTATTATTCTCGCCGACCGACTTAAGACCAATTCTCAATATCAAAATGTATGTCAAGCAAGGAGAAGCTACATGAAAGTAGAGCAATCATATAAACCTAATATTTTTAACAGTGAACATTTATTGAAAGGTAGCAAGTATATGAACGTAGTCAGCAGAGTAAAATTTCCTCAGACAGATGAAACTTCAGATTTATACATCAAGTTAGGTCAAGGTATCTCTATAGACTTTCATGCAGGCGATCGCAAAATAATTTTGGCTGAAGGTAGTACTATATCTTTGAACACTTACTTCAACTCAATTTACGAAAAGTTTTATACGAAATATACAACGATTAGCTCCCTTTCCTATTTATTAAAACTAGAGGGTGATTTTGAAGTTTCTGCTTATCGCGAAACACATGAAGGGAGTACAAAAGAACTCCTTCATAGCCAGATAATTAAAAATTGCCAACTCTCCGATTCAGTAAAAATTTTATTACCAAAACTTCTGCAAAGTCAAGAAGCTGGTCGAATTTACCTGGAAATAACTTGTCTGAGTGAACAAGGTTTATTTACAGAAGGGTTAGTTGTCACCGAACAAGAAAAGCATCGGGATGTGTCATTAGGTATTATCACTTGTACATTCAAAAAAGAAGCCTATGTAAAAAAGACAGTTAACTCTATTCTGCAAGACAGTTTTTTGCCGGACAAAAAGTTCAAAATCTTTATCGTTGACAATGGCAGAACTCTCAATGAGAGTGAGTTTTCAGACTATAGAGTTCAGCTGATCTCTAATCGCAATGTCGGTGGTGCTGGCGGTTTTACTAGGGGACTGATTGAGGCGTTGCAGGAAGACGTTTATACCCACTTCTTGTTCATGGATGACGATATAGAGTTAGACAGTGAAGTTATTTACAGGCTTTTCTCTTTATATGAGTACGCGCAGCAGGATTTTGCCGTAGCTGGCAGCATGCTTGATTTTTGTAAAAAACACATTTTGTATGAAGCCGGAGCATTATATAACAAATACTTTGACGATGAAGGAAACCTTCAACACCGTCCATTCCTAGGTAATTCTCTAAAGCATAATCTTGATTTACGAAACCCTACCTCACTTAACTTACTTTTGGTTGAAGAGAATATAGATTATGGGGCATTTTGGTTTTTCTCTTTTTCTAAAGAAGTTGTTGAAAAAATTGGATTACCACTACCATTTTTTATCAAAGTAGACGACATAGAGTTTGGTTTAAGAATCAACGAACATTTTGATAATGGAATAGTGGCTTTTCCATCTTTAGCTGTATGGCATGAACCCTTTTATACTAAAAAGCCAGGTTGGAATTTTTACTATTACTCTCGTAATTACCTAATCACAAATTCAATTCATGGTTCGCTCACATATTTTAGCGCAGTAAAATCCATGACACTATCTGTTATTTATGAATTATTAAGATTTGATTATAATGCAGCACAAATGTTTGCCCTCGGTTTTGAAGATTATATGCAAGGACCCAAGTTTATTATAAATAATGACCCAGAAATTTTACATTCCCGGATTTGTGAATATAGTAAAAGTCATAAAAGTCAAACTATAGTGGCTAATACAATCTCGAATAGTGAAGATTATCAATTTACAAAAACCGGGAAATTACAAAAACTGCTAAGTTTTTTAACGCTTAATGGTCATCTCCTCCCGAAATTTCTTATTAGTGATGAGAGTGCAACAATTCGAGATAATGGATACGGAGAACAAGACTCTGTTTGTAAAGGATTTGCTAAAAAAAGAGTTGTTTTTGTCATCGATAAAATTCCTCAGTCTTATCAAAATCAACTAGAGCATAAAACTGGTATTAATATTTTATTTGCCTGGTTTAAATCTGCTATTAAAAATAGTTTAAGGTGGTCAGATGTGAATGCAGAGTGGAAAAAAGCTGCAAAAGATTTGACCTCTATTCAATTTTGGCAAAATTACCTTGCACCTCATAGGTAAGACCGAGTTTCAACATTCAAATTATGTCAAGCAAGGAGAAGCTTCATGAAAGTAGATTGGGTGATTGTAGGGGCTGGATTTTCAGGCTGTATACTAGCTGAACGGATTGCAACTCAGTTAGCACAACGAGTACTCATTATAGAACGGCGAGACCACATCGGCGGCAATGCCTACGACTATTACAACGAGCATGGCATTTTAGTACACAAGTACGGTCCCCATATTTTCCACACCAAATCCAAAAAAGTCTGGGATTACTTATCCCAATTCACTGAGTGGCGACACTACTTTCACCATGTACTTGGTGTGGTGGAAGGGAAGAAGGTTCCCATACCATTCAATTTGAATTCACTTTACGCGCTTTTTCCTCCCCGCTATGCCGAAAAGCTAGAGGGACAGCTTTTAGAACACTTTGGCTTTGGAGTCAAAGTCCCAATTCTCAAGTTGCGTGAAAGCGCCATTGGAGATCTAGAGTTTTTAGCTAACTACATCTATGACAATGTCTTCTACCGCTACACACTCAAGCAGTGGGGAATGAAACCAGAGGAACTCGACCGTGGGGTAACAGGGCGGGTTCCAGTCTACATCAGCAGAGACAATCGCTACTTCCAAGATCCTTACCAAGCAATGCCAAGGCTCGGTTATACTGAGATGTTCCGTACTATGCTCGCTCATCCCAATATTAAGGTACTCCTGAACGCGGACTATCGTGAAGTGATTAAAGACATCAACTTCAACCGAATGGTTTACACAGGTCCGATTGATACCTTCTTTGACTATATGTATGGCGAACTACCTTATCGCAGCTTACGCTTTCAATTTGATACACTGGATCAGGAACAATACCAGGAAGTAGGTACAGTTAATTACCCCAACGACTACGATATTACTCGGATTACCGAACAAAAGTATCTATCTGGCCAAACTTCACCCAAAACCACGTTGGTAATGGAGTATCCTCAAGCCTATGTACCAGGCAAAAACGACCCTTACTACCCGATCCTGCATGAGGAAAACCGTCAGCGTTATGACCTCTATCTTAAAGAGGTTGAGAAACTTAACGGTACAGTCATCTTTGCTGGACGGCTTGCTGAATACAAGTACTACGACATGGATCAGGCTGCATTACGAGCATTAAGCTTGTTCGAGAAAGAAGTAGTCAGTCAGTAATCGATCGTATTTAGGGGTGCAACTCATGTGGGGAGTATCCCATTTTGGCGAATCGCCCTCAGACTCTTATGTCTGGGGCTACACAAACAAAGTCCGCCTAGCCTTCGGCAACGTCTTCTCCTTACGGAGACGCTTCGCGAACGACGAACGCGGACTGCCTGAAACCCGCGCAGGCGGGTTTAGTTTGTATAGCCGCGATTTCCAATCGCCTGGTATTTCTGACATAGTGGGATGCTCCCCTCATCTGTAAACCAAATGGCGGTAATGCTACCTGCCTTATTTCAGCCAGGTAGTATTCCAAATACTTGACAAATACTGTGTTTGAAATTTTAAGCGCTTATGAGTTCTTCTCCACTTTACCTCGATCCAGTCGTTGTGCCTCTAGTGACAGGAAAAACCGTGCTAGATGTTGGATGTGGCTTGGGACGATGGGGCAATCTAATTCAAAATAATTACTGGGAGGCGCAATTAGAAAAACCTCCATTAATTGACGGTGTTGATGCGTTTCAAGCAAATGTAGAATTTTGTTCTCAACAGCAATGTTATCGTCATGTGTGGTATCAAGTAATGCCATCGACTCTATCGGATAAATGGGATACAGTTTTAGCCTGTGAAATCATTGAACACTTAGAACCAGAAAAATTAGAAGATTTTTTCAATGTTTTGGAGAATGCTGCTAATAAAAGAGTTATTATTTCAACACCTAATTATCCATCCTTCCGAGAAGGTTCAGATACTCTAGTAGGGTTTAATGATTTTGACGCTCACTTAAGTTATATACCGCGTGCTGATTTCCTTCGTCGTGGATATAAAGTAGTGGGTGCTGGTTTGCGAAAATGGACTAAACCTCCTGGTCTTTTCGTAGAAAAATTTATTGCACCTTGGAAGCCCGGTTTTGAATCGCTTTCAAAATTTATACCCGTTTTTGCAGATTCAATCGTTGCTTATAAAGATATGTAGCAAAGTGAGGACTGCTAATAGAAAAATGGCTAATTGCCTAACTAAGATTAGCAATTAGCAATTACCAACTACCTACTTAGTACACGATTGCATAAATTCGTTGCGTTATTTTCTTGTGTAGGGTGGGCATTGC
>CAZZYE010000771.1:0-4283 GCA_964658145.1 uncultured Stigonema sp. | reverse complement strand
AGAGATCGTTGACTAACCCTCGGAATGAGATGAACACCATCGCGCCGAGAACTGCGAACGGCACGGTCAGTAAGATGATTATCGGGTCGATGTAATTTTCGTACTGAGCCGCTAAGATTAGAAACACGACCAAAAGACCGAGAGCAAACAGCAGGATGGCTTGTCCGCCGGATTTGGTTTCTTCTCTGGAAAGCCCTGTCCAGTCATAACCCAGCCCTGGCTGCTCAATCTCCTTAAACGTCTGCTGCATCGCCTGAATTGCTTGCCCAGAACTATAACCGGGGGCAGGATTGCCTTGAATCTTAATCGCCCGGAATAAGTTGAAGTGGCTGATGGTTTGCGGCCCTGTAATCGGAGTCACTTTTGCGACTTCATTCAGGCGCACCAGATTGCCACTTGTGGAACGGACATTAATTTGACCAATATTTTCTAGAGAGTCGCGAAACTGTTCATCTGCTTGGATGTAGACGCGGTAGCTGCGCTGGGAGAAGGTGAAATCGTTGACATATTGCCCACCCATGTAAGCGCCCAGCGTCGTCATTGCCTGACTAAAATCGACATTGAGTGCCTCTAAGCGATCGCGGTCAATGTCAATCTGGAACTGGGGAGTGCTGGCTGTGAATTGAGTGAATACTTGGCGCAAAGCGGGGTTCTGATTGGCTACTCCAATCATCTTTTGCGCGCTCGCTAGAAACTGATCGATACTCAGTTGTCCTCTGCTGCGATCTTGAAGTTGGAATTCAAAGCCGCCTGTGACGCCAAAGCCACTGACGGCTGGCAAGTTGGAGGAGATGATCATGGCATCCTGATTTTGGATCAATACGCCATTGAGCCGTTGCACGATCGCCTTGACCGAATGTTCTTCACCCTGGCGTTCTTTCCAGTCCTTCATCTTGAGGAAAAAAGTTCCCTGATTGGGTCCATTCCCGCCCAGACCAAAGCCTGCAATCAGGACAGACGCTTCCATCTCAGGCACTTCTTTTCGCAGGGTTTGATACACAGTGTTAACCACCTTTTCGGTGGAGGCGAGGGAGACACCATCGTTCGTCTGAATAATGCCGACGATGATGCCTTGATCCTCATCTGGCACAAATCCACTAGGGACGGAAATATACATAAACACCGTTGCCGCCAGCCCTAGAATAAATACCCCCACCACGACCATGCGAATGCGGATCAGGAACTTGCTCAGACGGCTGTATTGCTCCAGCAGCCAGCGAAAGCCCCGGTTAAACTGACGGAAGAACCAGCCCTGCAGACCGCGCCCTTCTCCCTTGGTATGACGCAGGAAGATTGCAGACATACTGGGGGTAAAACTGAGGGCATTGAACAACGAAATGCCGATCGAGAAGATAATGATCAGCGCGAACTGCCGATACATGATGCCGGTCGCGCCCGGAAAAAATGATACCGGGATAAATACCGCCATCAGCACCAGGGAAGTGGCAATTACCGCATTTGAGAGTTCCCCCATCGCCTCAAACGCCGCTTGCTGTGGGGGTGAGCCTTGTTCCATCTTGGCAGCAATCCCCTCCACCACGATGATCGCATCGTCTACCACCAACCCCGTTGCCAGCACCAGTCCAAACATGGTCAAGGTGTTGAGCGAGAAGCCCAGGACATAAGCAAACGCCAATGCACCAACCAGTGATACAGGAACAGCGATCGCCGGAATGATTGTGGCACGCCAATCTTGCAAAAAGATGAAAATCACCAGCACCACGAGAAGAATGGCTTCCAGCAGTGTTTTGACGACTTCTTCGATTGAGACTTCAACAAACTTGGTGGTGTCGTAGCAGATGACCGCTTTCAAACCGGGTGGAAAGTTTTTCTCCAGTTCTGCGATCTGCGCTTCAACGGCTTTGGCAGTATTCAGCGCATTACTGCCGGGAAGCTGATATATCAACATTGCAACACCAGGCTTGCCCTGTACCAGTGCCGAAGTTGTATAGTCCTTCGCTCCCAACTCGGCTCGTCCCACATCTTTAAGTTTGACCAGCGTGCCGTCGGTTTGGGTCTTAATCACCAAGTTCTCGAATTCTTTGACATCTTTTAATTGGCTGTTGACGCGCAAGGGAAAATTAGAGGCGTGATTTGCCTTGGTGGGCGCTTGACCGATGGACCCTGCCCCCACCTGAACATTCTGATTCGTCAGCGCACTGCTGACATCCGTTGCTGTTAATCCCCGACTGGCTAAAGCGTTCGGATCGAGCCACAGCCGCATCGCATACTGGCGTTCCCCGGACAGACTTGCATCCCCCACACCAGGGACTCGCTTGATCGCATCGGTGACATACAGGTCAACATAGTTACTCAAAAAGATATTGTCATACTCGCTATTTTCAGCATAGAAACCATAGACTAGCAGAATGCTGCTGGAGCGTGCCACCGTCGTCACTCCAGTTGCCCGTACAGACGCAGGTAACGTCGGTTCGGCGATCGCTGCTCGATTCTGCACGTTGACTTGGTTAATGTTGCGGTTGCTCGCGGGGTCGAACAGCACGGAAATGGAGCTGGAGCCGTCATTACCGCTGGTTGAAGTCATGTACTGCATCCCCTCAACACCGTTCACCTGCCGCTCAATCACGGTTGATACCGTATCTTCAACAGTTTGGGCATCTGCGCCAATATAGTTGCTGGTGGTTTGCACCTGAATCGGTGCAATCTCAGGTAAGTTGTTGATCGGCAGCAAGGGAATACTGATGCAACCAACCAGCAAGATCAAGACAGTGCAAACCGTTGATAAGACAGGTCGCCGGATAAAGTTATCTGCTATCGACATGATAATTATCTCCTAAGATTGTGGTTGGATAGGAACCCCATCCCGCAGTTTGAGAATGTTAGATACCGCCAGCCGATCGCCTGCTTTGATTCCTTCTAAAATGGGATAGCGATCGCTTTGCACATCGCCCAACTTCACAGGTTTTTGATGCACGACAAATTGCGGCTTTTGCTTAGACTTGTCGGATTCCACGACAAAGACAAAACTCTGTCCCCCAATTCGAGTCACCACTTGAGTCGGAATCAAAATTCCCGGCTGCTGCTTCCAGAGAATCCGGGCGCGAACATATTGCCCATCCCGCAATATGCCATTTGAATTAGTAAATCGGGCTTTCACTAAGATAGATTGGGCAGCTGTACTCACTTGAGGCGAGATAAAGTTAATGCTGCCAGTGGTTAAACGCTTACCTGTGTTGGCATCCAGTAGCTCTACAGGTAATCCCTTTAGCAATTGGGCAGCATTGTTGGACGGCACCGAAATTCGCATGTCCAAGGTATCGTTTTTGGTAATCGTGGTTAAGGTTGTCCCAATACTCACGTAATCGCCTACTTTGACTGAGAAATCGCCAACGATACCATCAAGCGGTGCAACCACCTGCTTCTGGTTCAAGTTCACTTGACTTGAGGCAACTTGAGCCTGTGCCTGCTGCACGTTCGACTGTGCCTGCTTGACGCTGGCTTGGCTCGCTTTTACCTGCTTTTTGGCAGCATTTAGGGTGGCGATCGCCGTATCTATGTTGTTTTGAGCAGTATCAAGTTCTTGTCGCGCCTGTGCGCCTTCAGTTACCAGCATGTGGGTTCGCTTGAACTGCACTTGGTATAGTTTCACATTTGCCGCTGCTTTAACTTGATTGGCTTGTTGTTCTTCAAGTTGTGCCTGGGCAGTTACCAAAGCCGCACGATTGGAGTTAACCGTAGCAATGGCGCTGGTGACATTGGCTTGAGTCTGATCCAAACTTAAAGACAGTATCGGCGTTCCTTGCGTGACGCGATCGCCACTGGATACAAACACACGCTCGATTCGCCCCTGAATTTGCGGCTGCAGCGAAACGCGCTGCTGGGCTTCCAGGGTGCCGACAAACTCAGAGGTCGATTGAACTTGACTCGACTCAATAGTTTGCACCTTGACTGGGAGAGGCGGTGTTTGTGGTGGTGTTGGAGCTTCTCGTTTGCCTAACAATCGCCAGCCCACAACGCCGAAGCCCCCAATCAGAAGAACGGTCAGTATGCCCCAAAGCCATGCCTGAGGCGGTCGAGGGCGTTGAGAAGAGGTTTCGTCAGTACCAATCGGACCTGTAGACGCTGACGCTAAGACCAAACCAGAGTCGGTTGCAGCACTGTTTTTCAGCTCATCAGTTCGATCGTTCGTGCCAGATGGAATTGGGTGAGCGAGTGACATAAAATACTTACCTCCGTCAAGATTCGTAATTGAGATTAAATCTGCGTTTCTATAGCGCTTTTCGTTTCAATGAGGTACATATCTTGTGGGGTAAGCTCTCCAG
>CAZZYE010000770.1:0-4285 GCA_964658145.1 uncultured Stigonema sp. | reverse complement strand
CCCTGTTCCCTGTTCCCTTTAAAATTCATAATGATTTCTGTTGAGCATCTAAGTAAAATGTACGGTTCTACCCCAGCTATTACCGATGTCACGTTTAACGTAGAACAAGGAGAAATTCTGGGGTTTTTGGGACCGAATGGGGCTGGTAAAACGACTACCATGCGGATTTTAGCTGGTTATTTACCGGCGACGAGTGGTACAGCCCGGATTGCTGGCTTTGATGTCCATGAAAATTCGCTATCTGTGCGGCAAAGGATTGGCTATTTGCCGGAAACGCTGCCGTTGTATATAGAAATGACGGTTGAAGGATTTTTGTATTTTGTGGCGCGGATTAAGGGAGTACCAGCAGGCGATCGCACAAGGAAAGTTCAAGCCGCTATAGAACGCTGCAATTTACTTGACAAGCGAGGCGTGATTATTCGCAAACTTTCTAAGGGATACCGCCAAAGAGTTGGTATTGCCCAAGCGATCGTCCACGATCCACCAGCTATAATTCTGGACGAACCCACCGTTGGACTCGATCCCCGACAAATCCTCGAGGTGCGAAATTTAATTAAAAGCCTTGCTGGTCGTCACACAATTATTCTTTCTACCCATATTTTACCAGAAGTGAGCATGGTCTGTAGCCGAGTGGCAATTATCAAGAGCGGCAAAATAGTAGCAATGAATACACCAGAAAATCTCATGACCCAGTTGACTGGTGGTTCGGGGTATGAATTAGAAATTGCGGGAGATGCTGCCTTAGCGAAACAGGTACTGTCGAAATTACCTGGTGTGAGTATGGTAGAATCTATTCCTACGGTGGGTATGCATGGACACACCCCTCCTCAAGAAAACCGCGCTTACCTGCGGGTGATATCACAACCCGGAACCGATCCAGGACGAGATATTGCTGACTCGTTAGTGCGGGCAGAATTTGCATTACACCAGATGCGGCGTGTCTCCGCCACCCTGGAAGATGTATTTTTACAGCTGACGACGGAAGAAAAAAATTTGGAGATGGAAACACAAACAGCAGCCAAAGAAGGAGAGGCAGCATAAATGGGTGTTGTACTGAGTAATATTATTGCCATTTATCGCCGAGAATTACAGAGCTATTTTGTATCGCCTTTGGCTTATGCGATCGCTAGTATTTTTTGGTTTATAACTGGGCTATTCTTGGTGATGATTTTGCTGGGACCAAACGGTATTTTGGCATACGCCGCAACCTACGGTTCACAACTACCGCCGACAGATTTTTCCTACGAGTTTGTACGGGCTTTTTTGGATATTATGGGGTCGCTTTTGCTATTCGTACTGCCAATTCTCTCGATGGGACTTTATGCAGAAGAACGCAAGCGCGGCACTTTGGAACTGTTAGCCACATCGCCAATTACAAACTGGGCGGTAGCTGTAGGGAAATTATTAGGGGTGCTAACATTTTTTACAACCCTGGTCGTGCCTTTGCTTGGGTTGGAAGCGATCGCTTTGAGTGCCTCAAGTCCACCAATGTCGCCAAAAATTCCCTTGCTGGGTCATTTTGCTTTAATCTTGCTAGCAGCAGCAATTTTGTCCTTAGGAATGTTCATTTCTTCCTTGACAAACAGCACAATCCTGTCTGCAGTCCTTACCTTCGCAGTAGTTTTATTCCTGGTGTTCATTGACTTAATCGCCAAAAGTATCAGTGGTCCGGTGGGAGTCGCCCTGAGTTATCTGTCATTGCTGAAACATTACAACACCCTAACTCAAGGTATTTTCGATACCAGCAGCTTGATTTTATTTGCCAGTTACATTATTTTAGGTATCTTTCTCACAGCTCAATCAATTGACGCACTACGCTTTCAACGGCAATAGTCAAAATAATTCGTAATTGATAATGACGCTCCTTCGTCGCTAACGCTAACGTAATTCGTAATTATTACGAGCCAAAATGCGGTGTGGCTGTGCCGACCGCGAAGCTCTCCGGACAGAAGCTTCTGTCCGGAAGACTTCGCGCATTATTGGCGTCCCCATGCATAAATGCAGGGGAACCTGTAGTAAAGATGCTTCGCTTTTTTTTCTTTTTCATAATAAAAACGCGAAGCGCTGTAAGCGTTGCGGGGCAGTCTATTCGCAAGTACCCCAGGGCAAACGCATCTTAATCAGCTTGACAAAATATGACTAATGTGTTTATAAAAACCTCGCCGCTCAAAGACGTGAGTGGGAATAACGGGTTTAATTTCGGCGGAAATTGCCGCACTAGTCTGCGTTACCACGCCCCTTCAGCAATACTGAGCATCCATGCGCCCCTTTGATCTTCTGAGGCACAAAGTCTGGCAAGTCAGTACGGTCAACCGCGAAGACGAAGAATTGGTTTGGGTTATCTATCCCCGCCGGATGATAAGTGTCTGGCATGATAGTACCAACGAAGTCGTTGTCATTGGCGATAAACAGCGTATGCTTTAGCACGCCGTTGATAACTACATTTGGGCCGAAAGCCAAACCTTCTAGCTTGGCGGGGATGTCCTCTGCTTTGATCCCATTTTGAGTGAGCACAGCCACTACATCGAGGAATAGGGTCTTACTGACCGCATTGCCTGCAAGGTTGCTTTCCTCGCTGATATTGCTGACGAATTGAGCATTCGTCAGATCGATATGGTAGATCTTCTTAAAGGCAGCCTGGGAACCATCCCCCAACCCCTTGCCATCACGTTCGTCTACCAGGAATTCGTGATCGTTGATGGCCACAATCTCGCTGACGGTGGGATACTTAGGTGTAGTCGATGTACCAATATTATCTAGCTGATAGGCATATTCTTGGGTGGCACCTGTTGCGATGTTGATCTTGACAATTCTGGTGTAGGCACCATTAGTACCCCCGTCCTGAAGCAGTGGGCTCTGCATCATGCCGACTAGGGTCTTACCATCAGGAGTAATCGCGAGACCTTCCATACCCTTGTTTGCAACACGTCCGGACTGATTGCTGCTAATCTCTGTAGCACCAACGGGGCTCAGGTCACTGACGGAGAACTTGCTAGGGAGCGTGAAAACCTTAATGCGCTTACCTGTGTAACGATTGAATTGATACACATATGGACCGTATTCATCGGAGATAAAGATAGACTCACCGTTATTGGATACACGTACACCCTCAGGATCAAAACGGGCATTATAGGGATAGGTTGAGATCTGGGTAGGGTCGAAGTTATCTGAGCGTCCAGTAAAATAGTAGGTACTGTTGGTATTCAGATCAGGAACACCGCTCGATACCCCTAGGCCTGTGCCAGTACCATAGTAAAGAGGCTGATTGCTCGATAGGAGGGTTGTGGCAGTAAGCGTTGGGGTAAGTGTGAAGGGTAATGCTGTACCAAGCGGACTTGGTACGAGTTTCATACTTATGGTTTGAAATCGGTTGATATAAGATACTGTGTCATCCACAGCACTATTGTATGATACAGCATTCGGCCCTCGATCTGGGATAGCAATGAAGGTGTTGCAGCCAGCGTAGCTCAGTCCCGACCCTATACCGCCAAGTAGGTTACCCGGAGTACCGTTTTCAAGGGGAGCGGATGTTTTTGTGGAGAGATCGCCAATGCTGCCACTCAGGCTGCCAGTTGCAATCAGCTTAACTTCGGCGTTGGCAGCTGGGTTAGCAACGAGTGATGCTAACAAGAACAGAACGAAGTTTCTTATGAGCATATCAGTATTATTAGGGTGAAGTATACTTTAATAAGGAATACTGTACATTTTTCTTATATTTATGCCTAATGGTTAAGCGAAGATTATAGCTATACAATTATTTACACCGCGACCACCTCAATCTTCATCCTTAAGTTCGCCTAAAATCTTGTCAAGCCTATCATTGCTGTCCTACTACGGATGCTGACAACCAAAATTCGGGTGGCGCTGCCAACACCCGCGATCGCTCGCTGCATTGCTACCAAATCCTCACACCCATTGCGCCCTAAATCGTTAATTCTGCCTAAATAGGGAGCAACGTCATCTGCACCCAACGCGGCTGCAATTAGAACTTGGTGAATAGCGTAGACTCCAGTTAGCGTAACTCGAATCCCCTCTGCAATCAGCTTCGATGCAGCCTCAATGCCAATTTTGGTAATTGGCACCTTGACTACAACAAGTTCATTGATCGACTCCCTGAAGATCCCCCCCAACCCCCCTTTTTAAGGGGGGGTTGGAGGGATCAAAGCCTTAGCTGAACGGTATTGACTTATAGGTGTAGCTGACGAGTCACGTCATGTGGAAAAACCAACACAAAACCTAACCCCCCAGCCCCCTTCCCTAAAAGGTTCGGGTGAGAATTCAAAGC
>CAZZYE010000769.1:0-4292 GCA_964658145.1 uncultured Stigonema sp. | reverse complement strand
CAATACGGTTCAGTTAGAAGCGTAACTCCCTGAAGATCCCCCCAACCCCCCTTAAAAAGGCTATCCATTATAAACATCTTTCTTAACAAAAGATTTGACAAAAACCGAAAAATGTGTATCTTTTAAACGAAGACCCTGAGTATAGCCAAAGTCAGCACATGGAACAATGGATTACACTTGAACTAGAAAGAACCGAATTAGGTGATTCCAGAAGAACCAAACGGTTAATCAAAATCGTGGAAAATTTGAGTGCCAAACCGGAAGCCAGTGTTCCACAAGCAAGTGAAACATGGGCAGAAACTAAGGCAACCTATGACTTTTGGGACTCACCCTACATCACACCATCCATGATTAGACAAGGACATATAGATGCGACAGTAGAGCGAATAGTCCAGCAAGAAGTAGTCTTGGCAATCCAAGATACAACAGAACTGAACTACACCAGTCACAAAGCTTTATCGGGAATAGGATATCTCGATAGTAAATATGCTCAAGGATTAAAAGTCCACTCAGTCTTCACAGTTTCCGCACAGGGAGTACCATTGGGGATCATTGAGCAACAAGTGTGGGCGAGGAATGAAGTTGAACTTGGAAAAGCAGAACTTAGGAAACAAAAATCCACCGCAGACAAAGAAAGTCAAAAATGGCTGGATGGGTTGAAATTAACCGACTCAATTATCCCGCAATCAGTACGAGTAGTGACCATTGCTGACCGAGAAGCCGATATTTATGACTTATTTGCGTGTTCTCGTCGTCCTGGTTCAGATTTTCTGATTCGCGCTACTCAAAATCGCTGCTTGGATGGTAGTGAACAGCATTTATGGGAAACATTGTCGTCACAAAAGTCCCAAGGGACAATGACAGTGGAGGTCAACCGCTCTATCACTCAACCTCAAAGAACAGCGACTCTCCACATCCGTTACACCACCATTACCATTGCACCACCACAAAATCGCGCCAAGGCAGAACTTCTAGCTCCAGTAACATTACAGGCAATTTTAGTCACAGAAGCTGACCCACCAGCAGAGTGTGAGCCGATTACTTGGTTAGTTCTGACGACTTTAGAAATTACCAGCCTCGAAGATGTACATTCCTATGTGCGATGGTACAGCTATCGTTGGTTGATTGAACGTTATCATTATCTCTTAAAAAGTGGTTGTGGTGTGGAGAAGTTACAATTGGAAACTGCCCAAAGATTAGAGATGGCTTGAGCCACCTACAGCATAGTTGCCTGGCGTTTGTTGTGGCTGACGTACTTAGCTCGTTATTCTCCTGATGATAGCTGTGAACAGGTTTTAGCTCCTCATGAGTGGCAAGTCCTGTATGCCACCATACATCATCAACCATTACCTCATACCACACCACCGACTCTGGCGCAAGCTGTCCATTGGATTGCCCGACTGGGTGGGTTTTTAGGTCGTAAAGGTGATGGCTCTCCCGGCGTGAAAGTTCTCTGGCGTGGATTGAGTCGATGACATGATCTGGTTGAGGGTTGGCTGATTTGTCAGTCTCTCAATCGTTGATTGTTACTTCATTTTCTCGTCGGTTTTTCAGGGGTTTTTCACTCTTGGACTTCCGATCTTTTAGTTTTTTTGCGCCAACATAGCCATCAGACAGTCATTCTTTTTGTGACTGTGTTAATTCTCATCGCCATTTCATCGAGTCACTAGTGATTTTTTCCTCTACCCTCCCCTACATAAATTCTGACTTTTGTCAAATTTTGTGTTAAGAAAGATGTTTATAATGGATAGCTTAAAAAGGGGGGAAAAGCCCCCCTTAAAAAGGGGGGCTAGGGGGGATCAAAGCCTTAACTGAACTGTATTGCTTTAAAACTTATGGTGAGTGAAACAACACTCTTCGTTTTTCAGCCCAGTCCAAAACGATGAATTTCTTCCTCCGATCAGCAATTGGACAAGGTTGGGAGGGTTATTTTTAATTGGAACTGTTGGCGCAGCAGTAAGTCTGGCTGCGGTGATTAAATACAATTTAAGAGGGAACAGGGAAATCCTCATACTTAAAAGCAGGGGATAGTCCAAGCAGCAAATGCGGGAACAGTCAAAAGCATTCTCGTGAAAGAAAATCAGGTGGTGAAAAAGGGTCAGGCGATCGCACTCATTGACCCCGCCCAACTCCAAATCAAAAAAAGCCAAATCATTGGCAATATTGCAATACCGTTCAGTTAAGGGTTATCGGTGGGAATTTAGGTTGTGTAGAGACGCGAAATTTCGCGTCTCTACAGAAGTTGACGGTAGGGAACTTATCTTAACTGAACCGTAAGTACGTATGCAAAAATATTTATGTCATTGCGAACGAAGTGAAGCAATCCCAAAACCCTGCGATTGCTTCATTCCGCTTCGCTTCATTCGCAATGACATTGTATAGTTAATTTTGCATGACTACTTATTGGGGCAATATTGAGCAACTGAAGCAACAGATTAGGGCAACTTGATGCCCTAATTAAAGCACTCAAGGGGCAGATAGCTGCTTTATGTGAAAACCACCGAGGCTCTATTGCTTCGGCTGAAGCTGAACTAACTCAAAAGCAATGCATCGAGTTGCCCAAGCCATAATAGAAAATGGAGAATTCACCGGAATCATTCGGGGCTATCAGCGCTATGGGATGTTCTTTGATGAAGCAATTGGTTATAGAATTAGTCACGATGGTAGCCGTATTCCGCTTTACTATGGGGAGATAAAAATCAATGCAAACGACCAATACCACGTCATCCCCCGCACAAGACGTAGTGAAGAATAACTGGGAGTTTATAGAAGTATGGATAGATCCTATGCTGTCGCCTCCCTATGTTCTTTTATTACTTAGCGACGGTGACGGAAACTGTCAGATATACGATCCATCGCAGAGTTATAAAATTGTGTTTTCAAGTCATAGTTATGATGAAACACAGCTTTGGTTGCTTGAAGATGAGTATGAACCAATAGAAGGTCGGCTGTTAGCAGCGGAATTAGCTTGACTAAGTTGCCGGAGGATGCTCTCCCATCGCATATAGTACACGGCGTAGGTTAACTACACCTTCTCGGTTCAGTCGTAGTGCTTCTACTGTGGCCCGTCCTGTTGGAGTCAAACCCATAATCAGAGTAAAGCCGTCATTCCACGCAAAATGCTCGCTCCATCGCTGTTGACGTGGATGGTAAAGTGACACAACATCACTGTTTACCGGATCGCGTCCTTCAGTTTTGTTGTACTTGTGATTGTTGCACCCCTGACAAGCCAGAGCTAAATTATCCATTGTCGTCTCTCCACTTTGGCTTCGGGCAATGATATGTTCAACTGAAAAGGGTTGAATTGCAAAACGTGCCTGACTTCGGCAATACTCACAGCATTCATTAGCGCGTTCCGCGACAGCCTTTTTCTGTTTCGCTGTCACTCGAATTTCAGACATATACTGGCGTTTGAATGCCTAAATTTGCCATCAATGCAGTCAGCGCCATCCCACGCAGACGCGCCAACTCTGCCAAGTATTCTATGCGTTGTGCTTGCAGTTTTTCTATCTGGTCAGTTAAATGTAATAACTCGGTATGCTCAACGGTTGTGAGAGTTTCAGACTCTCGCTTAGCTATCAACTCTTCGTAATGCTTCTGAGTATCTGAGGGAATGCCTTGATTAATTTTTAGCAACAATTCTGCTTCAGGCTGCGGCAAACTAGAGGCTTTACGCTGTGACTGTAGCACAAGAACTTGAGATACAAATCGCTCTAAATCTTGCCAGCTTAACTGCTCAACAGCCTTAAGCAATTCTTCTGAAGACAGATGTACTTCGAGTTTAACTGTTGACATTCTTCGCCTCTTGCCAGTTAATCTATCAATATTATATCAACTGAACCATGAGTTGAGCGTTTAATACCTTGAAGGGTATGCCGAACTTGATATAACCTGGCAAAAAAGAGCGCTATACCAGCGAAACTATGTATCGTACCAGGGTAGGTGTCTTCAGCTTCACTGCCACCGATGCGGATTTTGAGAGAACTGAACCATAGATAAAAGCCTGTAATTAAAATCCCACGCAGACGCGCCAACTCTGCCAAGTATTCTATGCGTTGTGCTTGCAGTTTTTCTATCTGGTCAGTTAAATGGTCTTTAATTGAACGTAATCGCACAATGCAAATGGCACAAGGTGAGGAGTTATTTGACATCTATGAGGGAAGAGTTGTACTAAATCAACAAGAGTATATAATTCCTGTTATGGCATCTTTAGGAATTAGCGAACCTCTACTCGGTTTACAGTGGTTGAAAATGTTGCCACTAGCAGTAAATTTTCTAGCAGGAATATTGAC
>CAZZYE010000768.1:0-4303 GCA_964658145.1 uncultured Stigonema sp. | reverse complement strand
TCGTAACCATTAGGTAAAAGACAGAAATTAAAGGAGAGTTAAGGTTTTCTCTCCCAACACATACCTGTAGATGGTTACATCCAACGCGGTACCGGGCTAATCGATCAGTGTAAATTGACCGGAGAGTCCGTACCCGTGACTAGATGTGTTGGTGATGAAGTTTTTGCCTCTACCTTACTAGTCGATGGTCATCTGTGCATCCTAGTTGAGCGCACGGGTAACAATACTCGCGCTGGAGTGATTGTGAATCTGATGCAGTCAGCGCCGGTGCATGACACCCGCGTGGAAAACTATGCGGCAATGGTGGCAAGTCAGATGGTGGTTCCTACCCTGGTAACTGGGATTGGAATTGGTATATTCACTGGAAAGCTGAACCGAACAATCTCTCTACTAACGCTAGACTTGGGGACTGGCATTCGAGTATCAGTTCCTACCACAATTTTATCCGCCCTGACCTACGCCGCCCGTAACGGTGTATTTATCCGCAGTGGTCGTGCTATTGAAATTCTTGCCAAAATTGACACTGTTGTTTTTGATAAGACTGGCACACTCACCCAAGGACATGCTGGGGTGACGGGGATCAAACTGACATCAGGATTCTCAGAACGGGAAGTCCTCGCTTTAGCAGCTACGGCTGAGCAGGGGTTGACTCATCCAGTTGCTGAGGCGATCGTTCGTCATGCCAGAGATACCAAAGTACCGCTTTATAACTGTGAAGCTTGGGAGTACCGGGTTGGACTGGGTGTGGTTGCCACGATCAACGGCATGAAGCTTCTGGTCCGTAGTCATCGCTTGATGGCGGAAGAAAACATTAGCTTAGACTATTTTAATCAGCAATACGCAGACATCAATGGTACTAACTCCCTCGTCTATGTGGCGGGAGATGGGCAACTCCTAGGAGTGATTCTCTACAGTGACCCACCTCGCTTGGAAAGTCAGGGTGTGATTCAAGAATTGCACACTCAGGGGATCAGTTCCTATATGCTGAGCGGAGATGTGACACGAGTGGCTACGGCAGTGGCTGCCGAGTTGGGCATGGACGCCAACCACATTTATGCAGAAGCGTTCCCAGAGCGCAAAGTAGAGGTGGTAAAAGAACTCCACGATAGCGGTAAGACAGTTGCTTTCTGTGGTGATGGCATTAACGACTCCGCTGCTCTTGCTTATGCCGATGTGTCGATCTCCTTTGCTGGGGCAACCGATATTGCCAGGGAGACTGCTGATGTGGTGCTGATGGAAAACGATCTGCGAGGTTTGATCCATGCTATTAAGATTGCTAATACCAGTTCTATATGAAGTTGCCATAAATCAGATCCCCCCAACCCCCCTTAAAAAGGGGGGCTAAGAGAGAATATTTAGCGCAGCTTCATGGAGAAACGGTATAAGCAGGCGATGGAAATTATCGAGCAAAATATCTCAATTGTCGCAGTCCCTAATATCAGTGCATTAATCGCAGGTGTGTTCTTCGCTCTCGACCCGGTTCTGGCAATCATTATTAATAATGGTTCAGCAATTCTGGCGGAACTCAATGGCTTGCGTCCACTATTAGGTCCTAGCGGATTGCTCTCCTTGAGTCATTCTTTAGATACTGTAGCACTAGTCGAAGAAGAAAACCGACTGCATAAGGTAAGAGCGATCGCCCCTGAATTAAATACATCCCAAGCTTCCTTAAATGGAAGCACTTCTAAAAAACTTGAAAGTCAGCTAACAGCATCGCTGCCACAACCTATGATTGGGATTGCAGAGCATCAACTGAATCAGCGTGACTTGGCAAAACGATTGCAGCTGACTTCTCAAACCCTTTCACGGCATAAATCTAAGCCTGAGTTTATTGAGTGGAGCAAAGCAAAAGACCCGGAAGGAATAGCCTGGATCTACCATCCGGACTCCAAGTTTTTCCATCCTGTAAAGCCCCCATTTGATGGCTCTAGGCTGTCTCGTCGAGAGCGCAATGCAACTCATCGCAAGAGAAAGCCAATTGTCAATAAAATTGGCTGGGCGATCGGCAAGTAGGAAATCACTAATTCGTAATTCGTAATTCGTAATTAAAAGGGACAGAGAGCTATCACTAAATTTTTAATGAGCGTGGTCTACAATGAGTGGAGGGGGAAAAGTGAACACTGATTGTAATTACGAATTATATCATGTCCGGTAGTTGTTATGATATACATCTGCCACATTGTAAGGGCGCGGAAACCGCGCCCCTACGCTTTAATGGTGCTTTAACGCCTCGCCTCACCCACGTGCTTGGAACAGGGTTTGGGCGTGAGGGTTGGATATTATAACTAATCAATCGGACTTGATATTACGAATTATCAATTATATGATGTCAGGCAAATCAACCACAATAAAAACCTGTCAACCTATGTAGAGACGTTGCATTGCAACGTCTCTACATTATGGGTAATTAACCGGACATGATATTATGAATTATTTTGAGCGGTGTCATATCAAGTCCTGCAAGGCGTAGGCATATCAGCTTATGGAAGACCAACTGGTAAAGATAGAGTATCAGATTGTTCACACGACACTTGGGCGAATTCGGATCAGCATCCCTCGGCTAAGATACGATCCAGAATATGCTAATAAACTCAAGCAGTTGGTTGAATCCTTGAACTTTTGCATCAATGTGCGGCTCAATCCGGCAGCAAGTTGTATCGTTATTCATTACGAAGCCAGTGCCATCTCAGATCTGGTAGTTCAAGAACATCTCGCTACCTGCATTCAGCAAGCATGTAAGACACTAGATAAAATAGAGCCAACTCCTGCCATAAATCACTCTCATGCTACATTGAGTGATGAGAAAAACTACAACCATTCTAAATCTGAACATGGCGAACAAAATGAGGAACCAACGGCAGAAGAAGTGGGTGAGTTAGTAGGTTCAAAGTTTGGGGAAGCTGTGGGACTCTCTGTGGGAGAAACCGTAGGAGGACTGCTACTAGGTGTAGAGGGAGCGTCTATAGGGGCAGAGATCGGCGCATTGCTTGGAGAATCGTTAGGCGAGGAGTGCGGTGGTGCAGTTGTACAAGCAACGGCAGATCGTGAAGGTAAAGAAACCAACTTAGCACAATTGAGTCCACAAGAAGTCGTATTAGAAGTCGAACACGAAGCTCAGCATCTAGTAGATAAGCTAGTTGGATTAGGAGTCGGGGAGTGCATTGGAGAAGTCGTAGGTGAAACTGTCGGAGGGATGCTGTTGGGACCACCAAGAATGGTCATAGGCGCAGAGATCGGAGCATGTATTGGAGGGGAGTTAGGCGAGGAAATAGCTGAAACCATCGAACACGCATTAGAACACCAAGAAGAACACAAACCTTGAAGAGGCAAATCAATACACTGATTCCACATGAGCGAAACTGTTTATATTGAAACCAGTGTCATTGGGTATTTGACCGTAAGACCCAGCAATAACCTGATTCTCATGGCTAACGCCTCAGCAACGCGCTCGTGGTGGGATACTCGCGCCCGACAGTTTACCCTTTACATTTCTCAAGTAGTTTTGGATGAGGTAGCACTCGGTGATGCCGAAATAGCAACTAGGCGACTTGAGATGCTGTGCGATTTTCCATTGCTTGAAGTAAATGAGGCTGTCAAAGACCTAGCATCACAATTTCTCACCAAAAGCAATCTTCCGCCTAAAGCTGCTGATGATGCACTCCATATTGCATTTGCTACGGTTTACAACTTGGACTATCTGTTAACGTGGAACTGTAAACATATTGCTAACGCTCAAATCCAAAAGAAACTGGTACAAATTAGCAATGTAGCTGGATATGAATTACCAACGATTTGTACACCTTATGAACTAATGGGAGAATAACAATGTGGTTTGATGAAGTTCTCGAAGAAATTTATAAGATTCGAGAAGAACATGCCAAAGCTTTTAACTATGATCTCAAAGCTATTTGTGATGACTTGCAATCGAGACAGGCTGTAAGTGGAAGACAACTAATTTCAAAGCCTCTCAAGAAACATGGGGAGTGGGGAGTAGGGAATGGGGAGTGGGGGGAAGAGCGGGAGTAGGGAAAAGGTGATAAATCCAGATGAGGAACGCGGACTAAAGAAAATACAGAACTTGAGGTGTTAGTGTAGGGTGCGAGCGGACGAGAGTATGGCACCGCCACAAATTTTCGGTGCGTGAAGATCCACAGACAGCGATCGCAGTGCGGTTTATTGAAATTAGAACAAGATCGCGTTTCTGCCCAGAAAATCTTAGCAGCGCAATAGGTTATAAGTTAATACAGTTCAGTTAGTAGTATTTACGGTCTAAAGATCCCCCCTAACCCCCCTTAAAAAGGGG
>CAZZYE010000767.1:0-4304 GCA_964658145.1 uncultured Stigonema sp. | reverse complement strand
TCCCTCATCCCCCCCTACTCCCCACTCCCCAATTACGCTGGGGTACTTTCTAAAATCTGGTTTTCTTGGCGTAGATAGGCTTGGATGAACATGTCGAGGTCACCGTTCATCACATCCGCGATCGCAGTCGTTTCCACATTGGTACGCAAATCCTTTACCATCTGGTAAGGATGAAAAACGTAGTTACGGATTTGGTTGCCCCAAGAGGCTTCCACCATATCACCCCGAATTTCAGCAATTTCGGAAGCACGTTGCTCTTTAGCAACGATCAGCAGCTTTGCCTTGAGGCGAGCAAGGGCTTTTTCTTTATTTTGTAGTTGACTGCGTTCTTCCGTACAACGCACAGCGATGCCAGTGGGAATGTGAACAACCCGCACTGCTGTTTCTACTTTGTTAACATTTTGCCCACCCTTACCACCAGCCCTAGACGTAGTAATTTCCAAGTCCTTGTCTGGGATGTCCAGACGCACGGTGTGATCTAGTAGAGGCATGACTTCTACCCCGGCAAAACTGGTTTGCCGCTTACCATTAGCATTGAAAGGTGAAATTCGCACCAAGCGATGAGTACCTGTTTCAGGTCGCAAGTAGCCATAGGCATAGCGACCAGTAATTTCCAGGGTTGCCGATTTAATTCCTGCTTCATCACCCTCAGAAAGTTCAATTGAATGCACTTTATAGCCGTGGTCTTCTGCCCAACGGGTGTACATCCGCACCAGCATTTCTGCCCAGTCTTGGGCATCAGTGCCACCAGCACCTGCGTTAATCGTCAGTACGGCGCCTTCTTCGTCATAAGGACCGGAAAGTAACTGTTGCAACTCCCACTGGTCGAGTTCGCTATTGAGCTTAGTGATGGTACACTCAGCTTCTTGTAGAAGCGAATCATCTGCATCTAACTCTAAGAGTTCTGATACTGCCTTAGTGTCTTCCAGATTGGTTTGCCACTGGTGATACTGTAGGAGGTGCACTTTCAGGTCGTTGAGTTCTTGCAGCGTTTCTTGGGCTTTTATTTGGTCATCCCAGAATTCTGGCTGGGCTGATATTTTTTCCAAGTCTTGTATTTTAGCGCTAAGTGCAGGGATGTCAAAGATAGTCCTGGGTTTTACCCAGACGACTGGACAACGTTTCAATTTCGCGTTTGAGTTCTAATACGTCCATAGTGTTTGCGGTTGAGTGCGATCGCTGTGTATCTTTTCAATTTTATCCATTTTGGACTAAATACATAGTCCAATACCATAAAAAAACCGTGCGGCACCACGGCTTGTTATTTAACACAAACAAATGTCAACCCTTCTTAATCACGGCTGTTGATAGCAATCAGCAACCGCAAAATAAATATGAACAGGTTGATGTAGGTCAAGTACATCGACAAAGCTGCTGGTAAATACTGGTCATCGCGGTACGTGCGGGGCAGGATGTAGAAATCGACTACGGATACCCCAGCAAATAGAAACACGCCCAAGCCGGAGATGGCGATTTCTAACCAAGTAGGTGTGTAAACACCGAACAAGGCAAATACAAACTGGGTGAGGCAGACAACGACCAAGGCAATGACCCCGAGAGAGATCGTTTTGGTCAACGCCATGCCGTCTTGCTCAGAAAGATTTGAGCCAATTTGACGGGCGGCAATAAAGGTGACACCACAACCGAGAGCGGCAAAGCCAATGCCTGCTATGCCTACATTGGGGGTTCTTAGTGCCACATATACTAAACCACTTAGGGTATATCCAGACAATAAGCTGTAGGTTGCCAGCAGGGGTAGTGCAACTTTCTTATTACCCTTTTCGGCAACGTTTTGGGCAACGAAGAACAGAACCAACTCTAGGATGACCGCACCAATGAAGGTGGGAAAGAACAGTTGGGGATTAGCGCGGATGATGCCAATTCCGCCGTAAGTGCCTAATGCGGTTAGCGTTACTACCACCACCGACGTAGGGCAGGGCGTTGGCAATTACATTGGGACCAACAAGGGCGTGAGTTTTAGCTTGCGCTATCGCTTCACGGAAGTTGCTTGTATTACTCATATTTCTATTTAATCCTAGGTTCCTGTTTACTGCCATTGTTACCCATATCATCACCTGACAGCCATGTGGCATACCACAGAAGTTGGCGCTTTTTTACATTCAGTTTGGCTGAATTCAACTCAGAACTTTCTGACAGTATCCGTATAAACGCTGAGGTTTTAAGTAAGCCTTAGGATAAGTTCAGTACGAACAACGATTGTTTCTTGGGCTGGTGTTAAGGAAAATAATTTCAGATTGAATAAAGGTTCACGCGACTCAAAGTTTTTCAACAAACGAGTTGCCACAAAGGATTTTTTATGACATCAAATCACTACTCGGTCCGATCTGATGGTATGGAGTTATTGTACTTATACCACCACAATCCTTCTATTAAACTGCGTAATCAACTTGTACAGTTGCACACTGGCTTAGTCCGGAAGATGGCTCATAAATTTAGCCATCAATGTAACGAACCTTACGAAGATTTGGAGCAAATCGGTTATTTTGGTTTAATCAGGGCAATTGAACGTTTTGACCCAAGCCAAGGATATGCTTTTAGTTCCTTTGCGGTTCCCTACATTCGGGGTGAAATGCTGCACTTTTTGCGCGATCGCAGTACTCTGTTAAAAATTCCCCGTCGTTGGCAAGAACTTTATAACGAGGGTCAAAAGATTCGCAAAGAATTGGCAGTTTCTTTGGGTCGCTCTCCTAAGGATGCGGAAATTGCCAGTGTTCTTCAAGTATCTTTACAAGAATGGCAAGAAACCAAGTTAGCTGCTCAAAACCGTATGCCTTTGAGTTTAGATGCTACTGTAGTCCACTACGTTGATTGCCAAATAACCTTAGGTGAAGCGCTTCCTTGTCCCCGTTCAGTTGCTTTCCAGCAACAACAAGAAGAACGGCAACAACTTCAAGGAGCAATAAGTCTGTTAGAAGAAAAACCCCGTATGGCAGTTGAAATGGTTTTTTTGAAGGAACTTTCTCGCAAAGACGCCGCCAAGAAAATTGGCACCAGTCCTATGACGGTAACCCGCTATCTGCAAAAGGGCGTTCAGGATCTCATGTCTACCTTAAGACCACAGGCGGTGGCAGCTGGGTCATGATGTGGCGGTTAGGAAGAGACGTTCCGGCGGAACGTCTGTACGGAAGTAGGGGAGATGAGGGAGATGAGGAAGATGAATGGAAAAGTGATTAAAGACCATAAGGATTTAGAGGTCTATAAAATCGCTTTTGATGCAGCTATGAAGATTTTTGCAATATCTAAAAAGTTTCCTGTAGAGGAAAGGTATTCGCTGACCGATCAAATTCGTCGGTCTTCTCGTTCAGTTTGTGCTAATTTTGCTGAGGGTTGGCGTAAAAGAAGATATATAGCAGCTTTTGTAGCTAAATTAAATGACTGTGTTCGCGAAGCGTGTCGTAGACAAGCAGAATCAGCAGAAACTCAAACTTGGATAGAGTTTGCCATTAGATGCAACTACCTAGATATTGAAATAGGTCGCGAACTTTACGGTACATACAACCGAGTTTTAAGTGGTCTAGTACACATAATTAACAACCCATCACCTTGGCTAATTAAAAATTCACCTCCCTCATCCCCCTCATCCTCCTCATCCCCCCACTCTAACTCAACGAGATTTTAAATCAGCGATCGCCCCTTTGGTCATAGCAGCAATAGCTTTATCAGTCGCTTTTGGCAAATGGTAATATTTACCTCCAGATGTTTTTGCTAACTCCTTAGCAAACCCAGTGGAAACAAATTTACTTTCAGTATCAATCATCAACAGCTGCATCCCTGAAGCACGTATTCTAGCGGCAATGTCTAACAATTCCGCTTTAATATCCGGCTTTTGGTCTGGTTCTAGCTGTTCACCCAAAGAACGCGCCAAGGGAATATTACCTCGTCCATCAGTTATCGCTACAATCACCACTTGCCCAATATCTCCACTCCTAACCGCATTCAACCCGACACGCACAGCTTGGGTTAAACCATGAGCTAGCGGCGAACCACCACCACAGGGCAGTCTTTCCAAGCGGTTACGCGCTAAAGCAATGGAACGCGTCGGGGGCAATAACACCTCTGCCTGTTCTCCGCGAAAGGGGATTAAAGCTACTTGGTCGCGGTTTTGATAAGCTTCTGTCAACAACTGCATTACCGCACCTTTAGCCGACTGCATCCGGTTCAGCGCCATTGAGCCAGAAGCATCCACTACAAATATTACCAAAGCCCCGGCTTTGCGCACCAAGCGCTTGGCGCGGACATCACTTTGTTCGACAAATACCCGCTTTTGTTGAGGGGAGTGGGGA
>CAZZYE010000766.1:0-4308 GCA_964658145.1 uncultured Stigonema sp. | reverse complement strand
TTTGACGCAAGTCAAAGGCGGGTTGAAGGTAGGAACTAAATGATAAGTGATTAACGGGACTTAATATTATTCCCCCTTTTTAAGTTCGTAGGGTGCGTTAGGTGGAACACCGTAACGCACCGTAATAGATAAAAGATGGTGCGTTAGCGATACCGTAACGCACCCTACAACTTAAAAAGGGGGGCTAGGGAGGATCAACGCCTTATCTGAAGCATCTGGAAAAGAAACTGGGTTTCTCCTGGGGTTTGATGGTTTTTAAATAACTTTTATTTACCGTATTTTTTCCTAGTATGTGCTAAAATTTATAATTTTTCTCCCGATACACTATCTGAACTTTATAATTTTTCTCCGTTTTTTTACCGTTGTCAAATCAATCAGTTCAGACAAATATAGGATTATAAATATTGTATAACTGGTTGAAAGCGATGACAGATAAACAACAGTCTTCTCCTACAGTTTATCAGTTAGATGCCAAGAAAATTCCCATGTCAACACCTCTGATGGCTTATCTCAAGTAATTAGAAAGCCAAGGCATTACCGATATAGAAGTAATAAGTGATAAATTGTATGACCATATCAATCGTCAAATTGAACATGGTGTATACTCTAACGATCGATATACCGAATTTGGTAGTGATGTAGCCGGAACTATTGTTTCGGAATCTAGTAATTCCAAAAATGAATGTATCTTATGGTGTATCAATCACTATCTTGGATTAAATCGGAACGAAAATGTTATAGAGAAAGTTTGCGAAGCCGTAAAAAAATTCGGAACAGGTTGTGGAACTTCTGCCGTTTCAGGTGGAATGTCCAGCTTGCATAAAGCAGTTGAGTTAAAACTCAAAAATTTAATTGGGAAAGAAAGCGTCATGCTCTTTCCAACTGGCTACACTGCTAACCTAGGTTTCTTATCAGCTTTTCCCGGAAAAAATGATTTAATTCTTTTTAATAGAGAAAGTCATGCTTCTCTGATCGATGGAATTAAAATGTCCGGTAAAAAATGGATACCTTTTAAGCATAATAACCTGGAAGATTTGGAGGCAAAATTCCAAAAATATTCTCCTGATTTTGAGAATACATTTGTTGTTGTTGAATCTGCTTACTCAATGAGCGGAGATCTTGCACCTCTGAAAGAAATCATTGAGTTAAAGCAAAAATATAAGTTCTTTTTGTATGTTGATGAAGCACATACATTTGGAATCTATGGCAGAAATGGCTCTGGTTACTGTAGCAAGTTAGGTATTGTTGACGATGTTGATTTTATAGCTGCAACTCTCTCGAAGGCAACTGCTTCTATTGGTGGATTTATCGCCACCAAATCTAAATATCTACCTTTACTACAATGGCGTGCAAATACATATGTATTCCAGGCCTGTTTAACACCGCCTGATGCTGCAGCTATTTTAGCATCTTTAGAAGAGATAGAGAACAACCCTGAAATGATTGAGCGTCTTCATCAAAACAATCGATACATGAGGCAAAAATTAACAAGCATGGGTTTTGATTTAGGCACAAGCCAAAGCCCGATTATCCCTATCTTTATGTCAGATGAAGATAAAATGTTGTCATTTAACAAAGAACTTTTTGCCCGGGGGATATTTTCGGTAACTCTTTTTTATCCCATAGTGAAACCAAAAGAAGGGCGAATCAGATTTATCTTAAGCGCCTCTCATACTAAAGAACAAATAGATAAAACAGTTAACATATTGTATGAGCTAGGTATTAAATATGATCTGATACCTTGCTTGGCAGCAGTGGCATAATCATTTTCAAGTTACGCCACCCAGATATTTCTGGAAAAACGAATGGCAAAGCTAGCAAGTACAATCGCGAAATAGACTAGCGTTGGCAGCCCCCAACGGGGAAAATTAGACAGCAACATTCCCATGGCGATCGCCAAGGATATAATACCAAAAGCAAAGCGTTCGGAGGCAACGATACTACCAGCAAACAAAACTAGCAACAGCGAAAAAACGCCGTATGTGACTGCAACAGGGCGAAGTTTATGGCGGAAATGCCACAAGAGGTAACCACCACCAACAACCATATAGGTTTTCACAAAACCGTCTCCCCACAAAAGCCACAGCCAAATGAGCAGCACCTCACCAATCCACGTTATAGCAATGCGATTGAGTCGGGAGCGATATTGCCACAGCAGGTAACCTGTAGCACAAATCACAGCAAACTGAACTGGATAAAAGGGATTTTTTAGTGCCCGACGATCCCAATTAATTGGACCAATGACACCATGTAAAAAATTCAGCCCCCAATTGCGCCAGTCAAAACCTGGAGAGGAACGATGCCCAAAGCCAGCTTGGGTATGAAGAAACGCCAACGGATCGCCAAACTGAATTGCGCAATATCCAGTATACAGTAGAAATCCGGTGCTTGCTGCTGCTGTTGTTATGTATGCGATCGCAGACCGACGCTCTTTATAGGCTAAAAACAGAAACGTAGGGATCAGCATCACCCCATTCAGTCGAGTCGCTGTCGTCAACGCACCCCAGAAACCTGCCCAAATGTACTGACCTTTGTCAAAGGCTTGTAACGACAGGGTACTCAACAGCAGAAACAACCCTTCGGTGTAGGTCACTGTCCCGTATAGCGATAGAGGACACCAAGCTAGAGCTGCCACTGTCCATCGTGCCACTCCTATGCCATGCCACTCAACAACCCAACGATATACTACAATTAATGCCCCTAAGAACGCTAGATTGTTTACCAATGTTCCAGCGATCGCAAACGGCAAACCCAGTGCCATTACCGCTTTACTAATTAAAGGAAATACAGGAAAAAAGGCGACTGTATGCGCCTGACCATCATTAGCGTACTCATAACCAAAAGTCGCGATCTGCTGATACCAAACACCGTCCCACCGAGCAAACGCCTCCCAACCCCAAGTATTTACGTGGTGATTCGACGATATTGCAGGTGCAATCAGCAGCATGGCAGTGACGATTAACATTCGGCTGCACAGCCACACCAACAGAACAAATATCAAGCCATTTGCCCATCCTGCATCGAAGTGTTTCCTAAATGTTTGCATACAGTGCAGCCTACTGACCTCATCAGGAAGTGTCGTAATTTCAACACTCATACCATGTAGAGCCGATTATACATTATGTCATCAAAATCCGATCGCCATGACTGGGAGGCTGGGAAATTACGAGGAATTCTAGATCCTGTTCAGACTCATTAAGCATCTGATGAGGCACACCAGATGGCACTTCCACACCCTCATGTTCACACAAAACTTGACGTGTTCCAGCAATTTCTATAGTTGCTTGACCGGAAAGCACAAAGAAAAATTGGCGCGATCGCTGATGATAGTGCCTGACTTCAGATGTTCCTGGTAACATGAGTTCGTGAATAACGCTCAACTCAGCTTGCTTGACAAGATGCCAACCATGACAGTTGTTACCCCATACATAATGAGGAGCAGTATCTTTGCTAATCATTAAATAGTATTTGGGTCAATATTTAACTCTCTAAGTTTAGCGGCTAATCTTTGTGCTTTTTCTTCTGCGACTTGTTGTGCAGCGGCTTGTTCCTCATAACTTAGGAGTGTTTTACCTGTCGCTGATTCGTAGAAACGCATTTCGCCAGACTTAATTCGCAACTCTAACCCTAATACTTCACTGGGTAGCGACACTGTACCATCTGGCAGAGCCATCGTTGCCACTGGAAAATAATTCCCATCAACTAAGCGTAATCCTTGAAGTTGGGGAGTGAGATAATCGCCTGTCGGGTCATATTGATAATATTCACGCACTCCTAGAAAGGAGTAGATTCCTTTCTTTGCACCTTGATCTTTACTACGGGTAGTTTTTGAAGTAATCTCTAGCACAAAATCAGGGGTTTTATCGTTTTCTTCCCAGGTTTTGTAAGAACGGCGAGCGCCATTTTCTACTCCAAACACCACAAATGTATCTGGTGCGACAACTGATTCTGGATTACCCTGTTCGTAGTAAATAAATAAATTGCTAGCTACGTATACATCTGGACGGTTTTGGAAATATAACCGTAGTGCACTTCTTGCATAAATCAAGTAACTGCACTGAATATCTCCTTCAGCCATCGGTTTACCGTCCTCGTCTGGATATTCAATTGGGGTAACAGGGATATATTCTACTGCGACTGTCATTAGAAGTACCTCAACTTTAGTGGGGCTAAACTTAATTTACCACCTGTGTTCATTAGCAAAATCGCCAGTCATCTGCGCTTCTAAAAACCAGTTACTAATCCCAAACCGTTACAAGATTACCGATCTTCTTCTCTTCTTTCTTCGTGTACTTCGCGTCTTTGCGG
>CAZZYE010000765.1:0-4314 GCA_964658145.1 uncultured Stigonema sp. | reverse complement strand
TTGAGCGAAGAACATTATGCTATGAATTTGTGCAATTCTGAAATAAGCAGAAAAACTATTTAGCTGTCAATGCCACAGCATAATTTCGTCACAATAACAGACATCGAAGCAGCTGCCAAGCGTCTTGCTGGTATTGCTCACCGCACTCCCGTTCTCACCTCCAGAACCGTCAACGATCGCACCAATGCAAGAGTGTTTTTTAAGTGCGAGAATTTTCAACGCACTGGGTCTTTTAAATTTAGAGGTGCATATAATGCCTTGGCACAGCTATCGGAAGCACAAAAACAAAAAGGCGTTTTGACCTTTTCCTCTGGGAATCATGCTCAAGCGATCGCCCTCGCCGGACAGTTATTAGACATTCCCACTACCATTGTCATGCCTGACGACGCCCCAACCGTCAAGCAATCTGCCACTCGTGGGTATGGTGCTGAGATAGTTTTGTATAATCGATGGGAAACAAACAGAGAAGAATTAGCCCAAACGCTGGCAAAAGACCGCGATCTCGTCTTCATTCCCCCTTATGACCATCCTCATGTAGTGGCGGGACAGGGTACAGCCGCCAAAGAACTCATTGAGGAAGTTGGTCAGCTAGATTTACTATTAGTTTGTTGTGGCGGTGGCGGATTACTTTCCGGTTCCGCCATTGCCACTAAAGCAGTTTTACCGAATTGTCAAGTGATTGGAGTAGAACCAGAACGTGCTGACGATGCCACACGTTCATTTCACACCAAAACCCTACAAACTGTAAAAAATCCTGATACCATTGCTGACGGCGCTCGTACCCCAAGTCTAGGTCAGATTACTTTCCCACTGGTGCTGTATTACGTTGATAATATGGTAACCGTATCTGAGGACGCAATTGTGCGTACCATGTTCTTTTTGTGGGAACGCCTCAAAATTGTCGTTGAACCTACTGGAGTGCTAGCAGCAGCAGCTTTACTAGAAGGTGTGGTGACAGCACCAAAAACAAGAATTGGTGTCATTATCAGCGGTGGAAATGTGGATTTAGCAAAAGTCGGTCAACTGTTTTCTTGACAAATCAACAGTTGAAAAGTTACCAATAGACATCTCCGAAAATTAATTATGCGTTCGTTAAAACCGAAGGTAGGGGCGAACGGTGAGACAGCCCTGAAGGAGGGTTTCCCTCCGTAGGGGACTGCGAACCCGAAGGGCCGTTCGCCCCTACATCATTTCTGGAGATGTCTAATGAGCGATCGCCCTTTGAACCTTTCTCATACTCATCCGGTCTTATAAGTATCAACGCAACGGATTGATGGATGGGGGACTCATCAGGTGTTAGTTGTGCCAACCAATGTTTCAAACGACGGTCAATTCAACAACAAATTGGAAAGCGAATCCGATCATTACCTAGTGCAACAATGTCTCCGGGGCGATTCCCAAAGCTTTCGTCAACTTTACCGTCGCCATCAGCAGCGCGTAAGATCAATCCTTTATCAACTATGTGACCCATCCAGTTTGGATGATTTGGTGCAGGAAGTTTTTCTGAGAGCTTGGAAAGGTTTGCCCAAGTTTCGCGGAACAGCACAATTCTCCACTTGGCTGTACCGGATTGCCTGGAATGTGGCTTCTAACCAGCGACAAGCAGCAGTTCAGGGGCGAACTCAATTGCGGACTCTTACGGAAAAAACTCCTATCCAGCAGGACGCTCCAGATCTCATGGATCTGCACTATCAAGACTTGGTACAGCGGGGACTGGAAAGCCTAAGCTTTGACCATCGGACAATTCTAGTTTTGCATGACTTGGAGGAAGTACCACAAAAAGAGGTCGCTCAAATTCTGGACATTCCTGTGGGAACAGTCAAGTCACGGCTATTCCACGCTCGTGCTGCCATGCGTCAATTCTTTCAGCAACAGGGAGTGCAATTATGACTCAGTTTCCAAATAATGACAAAGACTTAGTTAATTTTCTCCGCCAACATCGCCCTGAGGTTCCCCCAGCCTCAGCAGATTTGGAACAGCAGATTTTACGAAATGTCGAGACGTTGCATCCAACATTGCCCACACCAAACCTGCGCCGCAGTTCACCGTTTTGGCTAGCTCAATCCGTGGTTGCTGCTGGACTAGTGGCGGCTGTCGTTGGTTACCGATCGTTGATACCTGTCCAAACCAGCCCAGCTGAACTTGCCAAACTGGAAACATTCATGGAAAACAATTGGCATGGCACAATTGGTGATACTCCAGAAGGTGATGTATTTTCTGTGAGTGAGCCAATGACGAATTAATTTACTTACTAAATTACTAGGAGATATCTACTATGTTACTGCGTCGTGTTTCCACTGTGGTGGCGGCAATCATTGCCATGGCTAGTATCAGCGCCCTTGCACAGCCAAATTTACTGTTACTCAAAGCTGTTGCTCAAAACCCCACACCTTCCGCCAGTCAGCAACGCAGTCAATCTGGGTTGCTGCAAGCGTTAAACCTTACACCCCAGCAGCTACAACAAATTAAAGTGATTCGTAATCAATCCAAAGACCAGATTACCCAAAAAAGACAGGCAGTGCGTCAAGCACAGCAAGAATTGGAAGCACTCATGGCGGGAACAGCCTCTAAAGACCAAGTGCGCGATAAATACAACCAACTTAAGATGCTCAAGCAGGAGCTAGCTGATGCTCAGTTTGAAACTACACTTGCCACCCGAGAAGTTTTGAATCCACAACAACGGCAGAAGTTTACGGCGCACATGTATAAGCGATAACCAGCATTCCCAGATTGCCGCTAAAATTCTCCGTACAGAATAAGTTTATGAACATCAAACCTAAACATTTTATAATATCACTATTTATCTTACTGGGAGGAGTTGACCCCAGCATTGCTGAGCCAACACCAACTGTTGATCCAAAAGTATTGCACATCATTAATCGTCTCAGCTTTGGACCTAGCCCAGGAGAGGTTCAACGGGTGGAATCTATTGGTGTAGACCGCTACATCCAAGAGCAACTCTCTCCCGACTCTATCCCCGAACCACAAAACTTGACCAATCAACTTTCCCAGCTTAAGACTTTAAAGCTAAATCCAGTAACATTATACAGAGAATCTCAGCCAATCCGTCAGGGTAATCAAAAACCAAGCCTAGAAGAAATGAAAGCTGCCCGTGACAGGGCTAGGTTGGTAATGCAACAGGCAGTTCAGGCACGGTTATTACGGGCAACGGAAAGTCCTCGCCAACTTCAAGAAGTGATGGTAGACTTTTGGTATAATCACTTCAACGTATATGCTGGCAAAGGACCAGACCGTTTCTGGGTAGGATCTTACGAACAAGAGGCAATTCGTCCCTACGTATTGGGTCGCTTTCGTGACCTAGTGGAGGCAACGGCTCGTCATCCTGCCATGCTATTTTACCTGGATAATTGGCAAAATACCGCTCCTGGTAGCCCTGGTGCCCGTGGTAGATACCAAGGCTTAAACGAAAACTACGCCCGTGAGTTGATGGAACTGCACACGCTAGGTGTGGATGGTGGTTATACTCAGCAAGATGTGATTGCGCTGGCGCGGATCTTGACTGGTTGGGGATATCGCCCTCTCAATCAACCGACAGGAGAGGATGGTTCGCCATTTTACTTTGAGCCGAAACGGCATGATTTTAGTGACAAAGTTTTCCTAGGACAAACAATCAAGGGCAGCGGTGCAGCCGAAGTAAAACAAGCCATAAATATCTTAGCTAGCAGTCCTGCTACTGCCCATCACATCAGCTACCAGCTAGCTCAGTATTTTGTCAGCGACAACCCTCCTGATACTCTAGTTAAGCATCTCCAAGAGCGCTTTCTAGCCAGCGACGGCAATATTCGTGAGGTCTTGGATACTCTTTTCCACAGCAAAGAGTTCTGGGACTCCGCAAACTTCAATGCCAAGTTCAAAACACCACTACAATATGTAGTCTCTGCGGTTAGAGCAACAGGTATGGAAGTAAATAATACACAACCGATGCTCACTATCCTGCAAGAGTTGGGAATGCCCGTATACGGTTACCTGACTCCAGATGGTTATAAAAATACAGAGGAGGCATGGTTAAATCCTGACGCTATGACTCGCCGTATCAGCTTCGCTACTGCGATCGCTAACGGACGTGTACCCCTATCAGCGATGCCGCCAATCAGTCAAAGTAAGACGAACCTACGACGTCCCAGTCAACCTGTGGATGCGGTCAAACTAGCAACGACACTGGGCAATTCTTTTAGTGCCAAAACTCAAAGTGCGATCGCATCCAGCCCTCCTCAACTCAGCGCCGCATTAATCTTGGGTAGTCCAGAATTTATGCACCACTAACATGAGGGAGATAAGGGAGATAAGGGGGAT
>CAZZYE010000764.1:0-4337 GCA_964658145.1 uncultured Stigonema sp. | reverse complement strand
CCCTTAAAAAGGGGGTTAAAGAGATAAAGCCCCCCTTTTTAAGGGGGGTTGGGCGGATATTCTTAGGTTAACCGAGCAGTATTGCCATTAAGGGGGAAGTATTAATTACAATTTTATTCATCTAAATCAGCAATTTCTGCCGCTAATTCTTGAGTATTATATTGAAAGGTGAAAACTTTATAGCGAACGAGAATATTAATAAATTCTGCTCTGTTTAAACCAGCGATTTCTGCTGCTTTACCTTGAGATATTTCTCCCATTTCGTACCATTTGACAGCAGCAGCTATCCTCATTTCTTGAGCAAATTCATTAGGGTCTTTTCTGAGAGCAGAAAAAACACTTTCTAGAAATTCTATAGATACGGTTTTCATTGTAAGGTGTTTGTTGTTGACTGCTGAATTGATTAGATAAATTATGGTACCGCCGCCATTCCGTGTATTACATCTACTCCCGCAATGCATACCCCACACCACGCACGGTTTGAACCAAACGCTTTTCATTATTTTCTTCTAGTTTGAGGCGCAGGTAGCGGATGTAAACTTCGATGATATTGGAATCACCCATGAAGTCGTAACCCCAAACTTTCTCTAAAATTTGGTCTCTAGTCAAAACCTGTCGGGGATGGCTGAGGAGATACTCCAGCAAGTCAAACTCTTTTGCCGTTAACTCGATCGCTCGTTTGTTCCGAAACACTTCACGAGTGCGGCGATTTAAGCTCAAGTCTTCAAACTGTAAAATATCCTCGTCTATTTCCTGAGTACGGCGTAGATGGGCACGAATTCTTGCCAGCAGTTCCTCAATACTGAATGGTTTGACCACGTAGTCATCAGCACCCGCGTCTAAACCTGCTACGCGATCGCTAACTTCATCTCTAGCCGTCAACAAAATTACAGGCACTTTGTTTCCGGTTGCACGCAAGCGACGGCAAATTTCCAATCCAGATAACCCAGGAAGCATCCAGTCAAGAATCACTAACTCTGGCGACGACTCTCGCGCTAGCGTTAGCCCTGCCATCCCATCGTGTGCCACACTGATAGTGTAACCTTCGCTGCTCAGTTCCAACTCGACGAATCGCGCCAATTTAACTTCATCTTCAACTAGGAGGATATGTGCTGTCATCGTTTTGCTCATTTAAAGACTAGCTATACAGATAAACTGATTGTAAACACACTACCGAACCCTAACTTTGAGCGTACACTCACACTACCACCCATCCCTTCGACAAGAGTCTTGACAATAGACAACCCTAAACCACTACCTCCAGTGGTATGGCTACGGGCTTCATCTACGCGATAAAATCGCTCAAAAATGCGTGATTGGTGTTGCAAAGGAATGCCATAACCTTGATCGCAAACTTCAATAAATGCCTCTGACTGAAACTGATATAACTTCAAAATTACGGGGGTATCAGGTTCAGAATATTTAATAGCATTGTCAATCAAATTGAGCAATACTTGTTTCAGGCGATTGTAGTCTGCTTTTGCCTCAATAGGGTAGATATGTGCTTCAATTGTGATGATGCGCTCGCTATACTTTTGTGCCATGACCACAACTTCTTCAATCAAGTCATTGAGCACGCAGGATGCCATGCGAAAGTGCAAATGACCACTATCTGCCCGTGCTAAATCGAGTAAATCTTGTAATAGGCGGATGGTGTGTTCTGCTTCCGACGCCGCAGTTTCCAAAGCTTCTCGTTGGATTTCTGTTAAGTTATTCTGCCGTCGCAATACGCTTTGCAAGTAACCATGTACAATCGTTAGTGGTGTGCGTAACTCGTGGGAAACATTACTCACAAATTGTCGCTCTTGCTCCCAAGATTGGGAGAGGCGAGATAACATCATGTTGAAGGTTTGAGCTAATTCTTTGACTTCGCTTGGTGCGCGTTCAAGATGCAACTGTGCTTGTGGTAAATCTTCTGCGGAAATAACTTCTGTCATTTGACTCAGCTGGCGTAGAGGTTGCAGGGAACGCTGGATATAAAATGCGCTGACAGATGTGATGGCGATAATTGCCAAAGCACTGGCAATGCCCAAACTCCTCACCATTGCCAAAAACATAATTTGTTCGTGGGTAACATCCTGCACCACGAATAGCTTTAAGGGTATTTTACTTTGTACTCGTAATGAACCACCACGCAAAACAAAGTAGCGATCGCTCACTTTGTACACTTGAGGTTTAATTGGCATTTCGGTCAGGGACATTAACTCAGCTACTGTAGAATCAGAGAGCAGATTCAATGTGGTAGATTTCACTATAATTTTATTATCAGGACTTTTTAGCCATAATAATGTCTTAGTAGTCGTTAAGTTATTAATTGCCTTTTCTAAACCAGTTACTGGTGGCATCATTTCACTATAAATTTGCAAATCACGCGGTAAGCGTTCAGCGATTTGTTCAATATTTTGCTTATGACTATCAATCAAAATTTGCTGCATCTGCCAACTCGTCCAAACAGTGAGACTTCCTAATCCCAAAGCAGAAACTACAGCAGTGCCAATCGTCAAGCGTAGCCGTAATGAAAAGGGGTCAAATTTTATCCAAAGAAAGCTGATTTGCTTCACTGTTTTGGTTAATCTAATGTTGCGGCGAATGTCGTGTGAAATCACCTCAACCAGGAATAAATCTCAACGCCACCCCATTCATACAGTAGCGTTTGCCAGTCGGTGCCGGACCGTCGTCAAACACATGACCTAGATGCCCACCACAGCGACGGCAATGCACTTCAATTCTACTCATCAAAAATGACTTGTCTACGAATGTGCCGATCGCTCCTTGAATGGGTGCGTAAAAACTGGGCCAACCTGTGCCGCTGTTAAATTTCGTTTGCGAGGAAAACAGTGGCAAATCGCATCCAGTACAAGCATAAGTACCCTTAGCATATTGTTTATCGAGAGAGCTAGTGTGAGCGCTTTCAGTCCCTTGTTGACGCAGAACATGAAACTGTTCCGGCGTCAAAATTTTTCGCCACTCTTGTTCAGTTTTGGTGATTTCAAACCCACTATTTGAAGTTGCCATAACTCCTGACCTCCCAGTTAGATGGCGTGATAACCATGCTGTACCAACCATTGCTGCACCAGCCTGTAAAAAATATCGTTTCTTCATGATCTGTTCTTCATTTGCCGATAAACTAGCCAATTTTGTCAATGACTAGAATGAGCGATGTCTAACTACAAGCCCTGAATCTACTCTGAGCTAATCATTAAAATTTGCTAATAATCATTGACATAAGTACTGCCAATATTCGTGAGACTCATTGCTACAAGTAGCAGACATTTCTAAATGGGTACGAACTCTAGCAATCAAATCTCCCATACAAAATGGTTTCACTATGTAGCCGTTAGCCCCAGCCTGCAAAAGAGCTATGCGGTCAGCAGGCTCATCCTTGACTGTAATTATAATTATGGGCAGAAGATTGCCAGAGGCACGGAAATGACGACACACTTCCAAACCTGACAAACGAGGGAGTACCAGGTCGAGAATCACCAAGTTTGGTGCGCTCTGTTGCATTAGTGTCAGCCCAGTTCGACCATCATGAGCAACACTAACACGGTAGCCCTCACACTTTAGTTCTAGTTCAATAAATCGAGCCAGGTTAACTTGATCTTCAATTAGGAGAATATGTGCAGTCATCTTTTTGCTCCCCTCAGATTCTTGCGATCGCAAAGAGTTAATAATTAATTTCAAGAGCTTGAACACTCCTACAGGGAACACCTCAATTGCACCACACCCTGCTTTGACTCTTGTTGCAGCTGCCGTTGATAGCAGCAGGATAAAGCAGCCAGAATACTCTTATCAGGTCAATCAGGTTAGTGGCGCGATCAGTTCACTGCATTACTATAATGAACCCCAACCCTGAATAGGCTCTGACTGATTGATGAGAGCTTCCTAAGAATCCGATGAAAAATTGGCAACCCGCTCTTATATTTGCACAAAGCCCATCAACTCACATCTTGCACCTAACCGAACAAACCCGTAAAGGGCAAATAAAGAGTACAAAAATGTGACGGTAGAAGGAGGCTAGTAATTAAGCTGATTTAAGTAACCTAAAAACTAATAAACTATGTAATATTACGTAAAAAATGTGAAGAAGCGTAAGATGCAGGGATAATGCTTTACATCATCCCGATCAGGCGATCGCCAATTTATCTTAATTGCCATTCGTGCTAGACTAACTTGGCGAAGGATGCAAATCCACCTGACCGAATAATTCGTAATTCGTAATTGAAGGTACATGCACCTTGTTTATTAATGGAAAAAAAATTTTTCCTTGTTTCATGCGAACGGCGCGACTCCGCTCTGTAAATAATTACGAATTACGAATTATAAATTACGAATTA
>CAZZYE010000763.1:2525-4338 GCA_964658145.1 uncultured Stigonema sp. | reverse complement strand
CTCCCCACTCGCGTACAGACGTTCCGGCGGAACGTCTCTTCCCCACTCCCTCATCTCCTCTGCGCGTTGGCGACTATCTCGACCCACAGCAACGTTATCAAGTGCTAACACTACCAACTGTAGAGGATATTGCCGCCAATACTGAGGTGTGCGGAAGAGTTTTAGATTGTCAACCGTATCAAGTATCACCACTGGCAGCGATGCTAGCAAATCAGCAAACGGGGCTGGTAACGTCATCAGTGGTGGATATAAGTGGAATTGGCAGCCTTGCTAAACCTTATATTGCCCTAAAGTCTCAGTGTCACTTAGGTATACCGCCGATTCATGATGCATGGCAGCAGGGAGATATGGCTGTTGTACTGATCGAAGATCGCTCAGATTGGCAGCATTTACTCGAACTGTGGCGTGAAGATACAACAAGTTCGTTACAAATGATACACTGTTTTTATCAGATGACCCAACTTTGGGTACTACTGGAAACAGTTAATTGTCGGCAAAGTCTTTTGGAGTGGTCGAATCTAAGATTGGATGAAGACCTAGCGGTTGCACTACAACGTTTATATGTAGACACACTGAATGAGGATGGTGGGCAAGATGCCCGCCCTACAGCTATTGAATCGCCACAAGAGGCAACGGAACAGCCTTTTACAATCAAAGCTTTAGGACGGATTTGGCAAGCGCTATTTAGACAGTCTCAAAGAACTCAATTTGGCTCTGTAGTACAGTTGTTGGGAGAGTTGGAAGTGGATAAGATTCAAACCATGACGCAGTTGCAATCGCGCTTGCAGGCGATCGCTGCTGAACTGCAAGGCAACCCATCTGTCAGCGATCCAAGCATCACCCCAGTACCAGAGATAGGAACTGCCACGCCCACTATCCTGCAATTAGATGAAAAAGAAGACAGCACGGCAAAAACCGATGATATGCCCACAGTTGTCTTGCCGATGCAGTTAGTCAGTCTAGAAAATGCCGCACTTACCGATGTAGGACGTCAACGCGATCACAACGAAGACTACTTTGGCATTGAGACGCAAATTAACAAGCAGGAATTACCTAACAGCCGTACTTTGCAGGCGCGTGGTTTATATATTCTCTGTGATGGTATGGGCGGACACGCTGGTGGTGAGGTAGCGAGTGCCTTAGCAGTGGAGAAACTACGGCAATACTTTCAAACTCGCTTCCGTTCTAACGTACTACCAACGGAAGAAGATATCCGCTCTGCAGTGCTGCAAGCAAACCAAGCAATTTACGATATAAATCAACAAGATGCGCGGAGTGGTGTCGGTCGCATGGGTACCACCCTCGTCATGCTGTTAATCCAAGATACTCAGGTAGCGGTAGCGAATGTAGGAGATAGCCGCCTCTACCGCTTGACTCGCAAGCAGGAACTAGAACAAGTAACGGTAGATCACGAAGTAGGTCAACGGGAAATGTCTCGGGGAGTTGACAAAAGTGTTGCTTATGCCCGTGCGGATGCGTACCAACTCACCCAAGCCCTTGGTCCCCGCGACGAAAACTTTATTATTCCCGATGTGCAGTTTTTAGAGATCAATGAAGACACCCTATTCATCCTTGCCTCAGATGGTTTAACAGATAATGATTTGCTTGAAAATCATTGGCGGACTCACTTAGAACCCCTGCTCAATTCTGGGGCTAATCTGGAAAATGGCGTTAGAAGCTTAATTGATTTGGCAAACAATTACAATGGTCATGACAACATTACTGCTGTAGTCATTAAGGCGAAAGTGCGCCCAAATTTAGAACAAGCATAGGGAATGGGGAATAATTAAAAATGCAAAATTAAAAATTAAAA
>CAZZYE010000763.1:0-2515 GCA_964658145.1 uncultured Stigonema sp. | reverse complement strand
ACCCCAAAAAAAAAACGCCACTCAATCAGTGGTGCTTTAAGGATGAATCTGTCATTCGGATTGGTCGGGCGGCGGATAATCAGGTTGTGTTAACCGATAATTTGGTTTCTCGACATCATTTGGAACTGAGAAAAATCAGTTCTGGTGACAATGGGAGTTCATGGCAGGTCATTAGTCAAGGCACAAATGGCACTTTCCTCAACGGTGTTTTGGTAGCAAATCAGAGTTCGTTGCCAGATAATTCCTTGCTGCAACTGGCGCAGGGAGGTCCAATGCTGAAGTTCCAAATTCAGCAGATGGAAACAGCACAAAATAAGCCTCCAACTTTGCCTTATAGTTGCACCCACGAAGGTAACTCCCCCAATAATCTGTTTTGTATCCACTGTGGTCAACCGATCTCAGTATTACAGACGATTCGCCACTATCAGGTATTACGGACACTAGGACAAGGAGGTATGGGTACTACCTATCTGGCTTGGGATGCTGCAGGAAAGATTGCTGGACGCCCACAACTATTGGTGTTGAAGCAAATGAATGCTGATATGGCGAAAATTGCTAAGGCACAAGAATTATTTGAACGGGAGGCGCACACTCTCCAGTCTCTCAATCATCCTGGGATTCCTAAGTATTACGATTTCTTCGTGGAAGGCGGGAAAAAATATCTCGCAATGGAGTTAGTCCACGGACAAGATTTAGAAAAACTTATTTATCAAAAAGGACCGGTGATCCCAAACCAAGCGATCGCCTGGATGATCCAAACCTGTGACATTTTAGACTATCTCCACAGTCAGAAACCACCACTCATTCACCGCGATATTAAACCCGCGAATTTGATGGTGCGAAGTTATGATAATCGCGTAGTAGTACTAGATTTTGGTGCTGTTAAGGAAATTGGCACAATACCTGGTACGCGTATTGGTGCAGAAGGTTATTGCGCCCCCGAACAAGAACGGGGACAACCCTTGACGCAATCGGATTTGTATGCAATCGGACCAACGCTAATTTTTTTACTAACTGGCGAAAACCCTCTGAAGTTTTACCGCCAGCAAGGACGAAGTTTCCGGTTTAATGTCACCAGTGTTCCTACCATTACTCCCCAGTTGAGAGAAGTGATTGACCACGCTACAGAACCATTGCCACGCGATCGCTACCAAACTGCCCAGGAATTGGCAACAGCATTGGCAGGTTGTAAAGTCTAGCAACGGATAGGAACGGATGTAACGGATTCTTTGTTCTGTGGGACTTACAGATCAATCATCCGCTACATCCGCTACAACATCCGCTGCCTTATTCTTCATCCCAAGCTTCCACAGACAGCAAATCGCTAACTGGGTCTTGCATTGCAAAGCCAAAGTCTAACAGTTCCTGTTTCCAGTGTTGCCATTCGTCGTTGTAAAGTAACGCGATTTTCCAAATACTATCAGTTGGCTTGATAATTTTTGAATCTACTAGTGATTGCACGTTACGCTGCAATTTCACCATTGGGTGAATTACTTGCTGAGTCATAACCTCAAATGAATTCAGATTGGGTTTAGTAAATACTTGATCAAAACTGCTTTGCGTTTTGGAATAATCGACTATGCGTAGAGTCCTATTTTTTGGCAGAGCAAGTCTTAACTCCTTAACTTTACCATAACTTACTCTATTATGTTGCTTTAAATTTGGTTTTGTACGGTAATCACCACCAAACAACTTATAGCAGTTTTGAATTTAATTCACCAGCTTGGCAGGGCGCGGAGACCGCGCCCCTACGGTTATATTGTGGTCCACCCGGTAATGCTGCTGTAAATTTCGTTCCTTAACACTCATTGTAGATGCTTATCTGATAAAAATTTATCTTCCTGCAGTTTGAGAAGAATTACAGCCATTTTATTTATTTTGTTAAGCAAGAATATATGTTAGTGCTGGCTATCCCTTAAAATAAGGGCTTTGTTGGTGGTGTTTGGGTTACTGTAAACTACAGAATTTGCAGGAATTATCCACCGTTAGAGTGAAACATTAAATTAAATATAGCAAACATCTGCAATTGGATACAATTAACTTGGTTTTTATGAGAAATTAATTATTTGTCTGACACTAAGACTCAAAGGAAAGGTATAAGTAGCAAGCAGTTTATTTTGATTGTAAAGATTTTTAGATAAAGCAGTAAATTCAGTCCAAAGTAGAAGTGAAAATATTCTGTGCGGTTAGTTGCACAAATACGAGAAAATTGCTAGGCGATCGCAGGTGTTACAACACCCATAACCCGTAGGGGCGGGGTCCCCCCGCCCATACAACAGTAAGCGAGGAATATTTTCATGCTCGGACATGTACTTAGTTCAAACGCAACTCTATAAACCCCGTACACTTAGTCAGAAATTCGTAGCGTTATGGCTCGTAGTAGAGACTGTGTAGAGACGCGAAATTTCGCGTCTCTACTAATTTGCAAGATTTGAGTCGTACTTACTTGCCTTTGTTGCTAGTGATAGCTTAATTAGGAAGATACCACTTAAACGTGCGATCGCCCTAGTACCGC
>CAZZYE010000762.1:505-4340 GCA_964658145.1 uncultured Stigonema sp. | reverse complement strand
TATTAAGGCTTTAATTCCCCTTTGGATCTCAAAATAAGCGAACGTACAGTCATGACGGCTCTTTCCGACAATAAGGTCAAAGGTCTGAATCTGGGGGCGGTGGATTACATTACCAAGCCGTTTCAAGAAGAGGAGGTATTAGCCAGGGTGAAAGTGCATCTAAAACTGCATTCCTTAAGTAAGACGCTTGAAAAGCAAAATGTCCTCCTCAAGCAGTTTAATATTGATTTAGAACAAAAAGTGGCAGAGCGAACACATGACTTGAAGCAGGCTCAAGTCCAGTTAGTACAAAGTGAAAAAATGTCTTCCCTTGGTCAACTGATAGCTGGTGTAGCTTATGAAATTAATCATCCAGTTAGTTCCATCTTTGGCAATCTCACCCATGCTGAAGAATACATCTATAACCTCATCGACCACTTAAATCTTTATCAGCAGCTATTTCCCAAAAAAGCCGAAATTGACAAGCATGCACAAAAGATAGACTTAGAGTACCTAACATCAGACCTGCCTAATCTGATTTCATCAATGAAAATGGGGACTGAGCGCATTAGCGAAATTAGTACCTCTCTAAGAGCTTTCTCTAGATCAGATACATCCCCAAAAGAGGCAGTCAACATTCACGAAGGGCTAGATAGTACCCTTCTGATTTTGAAACATCGGCTCCGCGCCAACGCTAAACATCCAACTATTGAGATTATTAAAGAATATGGTGACTTGCCCCTAGTGAAGTGTTACCCAGGACACCTCAACCAAGTATTTATGAATATCATTGGCAATGCTATTGATGCCCTTGAGGAATCTAATTTTGGGCGATCGTATGCTGAAATCAGCGATCGCCCCAATGTCATAAACATTCGGACTCAAGTTTCCTCTAACAACAACAGTGTCGTGATTCGGATCAAAGATAATGGCAACGGAATGTCAGATGAAGTCAAAGAGCGGGTGTTCGACCCTTTTTTCACTACCAAATCCCCAGGCAACGGCGCTGGACTGGGGTTAGCTATTAGCTACAAAATTATTGTGGAAAAACATGGAGGTAGCTTACGTGCTTCTTCCATACCGGGTAGGGGAACCGAGTTGGTCATTGAAATTCCCCTGTCAGTAGCCTCAAATTAGTATTGAGCCATATCATTAGCAAACAGTTCTCGCAGTATCTTAGAAGTAGAGGCTTAATATTTTTTATGTGAAAATGATGACTCTAGAGGAATTCAAGCAATTGAGCGAAAAAGAGCCGCCACCACAAGTCTTGCCACCCGTGCTACAGGCTTTGTGGTATGACAAGAAAGGCAACTGGGACACAGCACATGAAATAGTCCAAAATGCCAACGATCCTGATAGTGCCTGGATTCACGCCTACCTACACCGAAAAGAGGGTGATTTGACCAATGCTCGTTACTGGTACAGACGCAGCAACCAGCCAGAGTTTAAAGGGGGGCTAGATCAGGAATGGGAGCAAATTGCTTCTATGTTGCTGGTGAAGGTAAGTGAAAAATGGATGCAGACGAACTAAAACGACGTTATGCTACAGGAGAGAGAGATTTTTCTGTAGCGAATTTAAGCAAAGCCAAGCTGATTGGCGCCAACTTGGTTGGAGTCAATTTATTTGCAGCAGATTTAACTGAGGCTAACTTAGCCAAAGCTAAACTTTGGGGAGCCAATTTAGGTGGTGCTAACTTAGCCAAAGCAAATTTGACGCGAGCCAACCTCAGCGGTGTTAACCTACAGCAAGCCAATCTTAGGGGAGCCAAGTTAAACCATGTCAAGCTGTTTGGGGCTGATCTCAGTGGCGCTTGCTACGATGAAAGCACCCGCTTTTCTAGAGGTTTTGATCCAGCAGGCAAAAACATGCGGAAGTTATGACATATCCCGGCGCTCACCTTCAGGATCTGAAGCGGGACTTCCACCGATTTGTATTAAAACGGTTTTTTTAGCTCTTTTTCACCTGCTTCGCCATGTTGAGGAAGTAGTCATCTGTCTTGGCATCAGGACGACGACGAATCGTCGCAGGGGAAACCGTCGCTTTGGCAGACTCGGTTTCAGTTAATTCTTGAGTTTTGGCTGATTTTTTCCCCTGTACTTGATCAGATTCTACGAAGTATTCAGATTGGGAAAATCCCAATAGCTTACTCAATAAACTGAACAACTGAGAGAAGAAGCCAAAGAAATTTCTCAAGACAACAGAGACAAACGCCTCTAGGCGAATAAATAAGTTCTGAATAGTTTGATTGAGACGAAACATAGTAGTGCCTCCGACAACAGCCTACTATTATTGTGACTTAACGTACTGGAATCAGCACAATAGAAAGTAAGTTGCGGAAAAATCTCATCATGGCAGATATTAGTGGCACTTGGCTTGGCACCTACTGGCAACAAGGAATACCCACCCGCTTTGAAGCAACACTCATCCAGAGTGGCAATACTCTCACTGGCAGCATTCTAGATGATAGCTATTTGGGAGAAGCAGAGCTAACTGGTGAGGTGATTGGACGTCGTATTAGCTTCATAAAACGTTACTCTACCACAACTCAAGATGTAATTAAATACACTGGTAGTTTATCAGAGGATGAAGATTACATGCAGGGACAGTGGAGTATCGGCAGAGACTCTGGTCCGTGGGAAGCTCGACGTAGTGGGGATGCCTTGATGGCAGATTTGCGAGCTATCCTGACAAAGCAAGTGTCCTTGACAAAATAATCTCGCCTTTGTCTTGACGTTGCATTATACAGGAGTTTTCAATTGGATGGACACATTGTAAGGGCGCGGAAACCGCGCCCCTACGGTTATATTGTGGTCTACCCGATAATGACCCCACGTATCGGGCATCCCTCACACACACGCTTGGGAGAGGGTTTAGGGGTGAGGGCTGGATCGTCGCCACGTACTAAGCTTGATATGAATTGAAAAAGCAGGTTTAATATGGGATTATGAAGAGAAAAATGTCTATTACCTGTCCGCATCTAAACCTAAACTTGGCTTTTGCTTATGAATTTATCGTCAGCGCGCCAACATTTTTACCAAGAGATCCAGCAGCCTGATGAGTATATCGACTTGGCAAAGGCTGCTTTGTATATTGCACAGGAAGAATATCCCGATCTGGACCCAGAGGAATACCTCAACGCTCTCGATACAATGGCAGGAGAACTTGAAGAACGTTTGCCTACCCAGCGGTATCCTCTGCGAATTATTCAGAGTATTAATCAGTATCTCTACGATGATTTGGGATTTGCTGGGAATAAAAAGGACTACTACGATCCCCGCAACAGTTTTTTCAACGAAGTCATTGATCGGCGAGTGGGGATTCCCATTACCCTATCGCTGGTTTACTTAGAGGTCGCACGACGGATTGATTTTCCTATGGTGGGAATCGGAATGCCAGGACATTTCTTAATCCGCCCAGATCTCCCAGAAATGGATATTTTCGTTGATGCGTTCAATCACGGCGAAGTCATGTTTGCTGAAGATTGTCAGGAAAGGCTAACTCAACTTTATCAGCAACCCGTGCCGCTACAACCAGAGTTTTTAGCGACAGTAACTCATCAGCAATTTTTAGCACGAATGCTGGCGAATCTGAAAGATGTTTATCTGCGCCGAGAAGAGTTAGAACTGGCTCTAACAGCAGTTGAGCGAATTTTACTTTTGTTTCCTAAAGCCATTTCTGAATTACGCGATCGCGGTCTTCTTTGCTACAGACTAGGCAGATTTTCTCAAGCTGCCAACGACCTGGAAAGTTATCTAATAGAAGCTCCCAATGCCCAAGATGCCCCCATCATTCGGCGATTACTAACTCAGCTTGGGAGATAGTTGTTAATTGTTAATTGCTAATCGCTAATTGCTA
>CAZZYE010000762.1:0-495 GCA_964658145.1 uncultured Stigonema sp. | reverse complement strand
CAACTAACAACTAACAACAAATTTACATTTCCTCTGCCACACGTTTGAGGCGATGCAGTTGAGATTGCATGTCTTGTTTTGTCCAAGCTTGGGCAAAGGTTTTGAAACCCCAACTAACTAAAGGGTTGGGAATCTCAAATTCAAAGCGGTTAAGTAGGCGGGTTCCTTTATCTACTGGTTGACACTCCCAGCGATCGCGCCCTTTAAAAAAACCGTTAAATTGCCATACTATCAAACCAGGTTGTCTTTCCACAACTGTGCTATTTAATTTAGGTTTTATTATAGGTATTTGAATAACAAAACGACTTTTACTACCCACATTAGTACTCCAATCACCCACAGGTTCACAACGCAAAGCAGGGTTGAGCCAACGGTGCATTAATGTGCGCTCGGTAATACAGCGCTCCACTATTGTAGCTGTGGCATTAATTTGAATTGATTGTTCAAAAACTTGTGGCATTTTAAATATTTGTTAGTTGTTAGTTGTTTGTTGTT
>CAZZYE010000761.1:0-4345 GCA_964658145.1 uncultured Stigonema sp. | reverse complement strand
AAAAAAAGGGGCTACCACCAGTTTATGCCCAAACCGCCTTGGCGGTTGCTATATCTACGTAAAGCCGACTGTATGCTGGAATGTTTAGCGTTCCCATGATTCCCGTTCCTCTTGAAGATACTGGTCTACTTCTTCAGGAGTTTTAAACAGTCGTCTTCCAGGTAATTCATTGAGGATGTCTATTACAGACCGCCGTTTAGATTCAGGCTTTTCTGGCAAGATGACAAATACATCGATGGTATCGCCGATCGCCGCTTCTGGGACTTGAATTTCTATCTTGTTACCTGGTAAAACTTGGGTTGTGATGTGTAAAGCTGGTTGCATGATTTATCCCTCTCGGCATGTTTTGATCATAAGCCAGCACGACTGAGACGACTCGCTCCAAAGCTAGGCTGAGTTAAGGAACCTCACCCAGCCTACTATTAGCACGACTTGTAGATAATTTTTCAACCTACTTTTTAGTCTTCGTCAAGAGCAGGGAAAGCTTCCTCAATCTTCCACAATTCTTCTTTATTTTCCATGAACCAAACGCGAGTTTCTGGAGTCAATTTACTCCAGATGTTTTCTACCGGAACGTGGGGAGATGCATATCGATACTCTTGACCAAGTACTTTCAGATTTTCTACCACGCGATCGGGAATGCCAAACTCTTCAAGCCAGTCAACTTTTTTTGTTCTTCCAGACACTCCGCCACCTGGATCGAAAATCAATTGTGCAGCTCTAATTAAATCGGCAAAGTGTATCGGCTTGAGTTTGTTGAGCTCCTGAATCTGGAGTGATTTGTCATTTTCTTGAGACATAGTCGCTCTTTGTGGTAAGGATTAGTTGTCTATTGGACTTACCGCTAAAGATTTCCACCCCAATGCCTCTAGTTTAGCGTACACCTTAGCGCAAGATTATGACGCTCTCGAGTCAGGCGGCTGAACTGCGAGAATCCAGTGTAACAGGCTACTCGTTTTCGATTACAACTGTGACTGCAGCGACAGCTATCAACATTTCGTCATTTTTATCGTTGAGGCTCGGTATTGCTTTACCCTGAACCACCATCCCCCCAGACTCGACGGTGAGGGTTTTGCGACCAAAGGGTAGTACAGCTAATACCTCCTCTTCCCTGACTTGCTCTGGGTAAGGTACTGCTACCTTTACCTCTACAATCATTTCATCGGGATCGTTTAAACCAGCGATTTCCCATACACCAGGCAAAGAATTGTGAGCGATCGCATTCCTCACCGCCCTCGCTGCAGCAACAGTTGGTTCCTGTCCGTGCTGGTCTATCCCCATTCCCATCTCAATAATTAAGCGTTTACGTGCCACAATCACCTCTTATAGAATTTTAGATTTGAGATTTTGGATAAACTGAATTTCTAAAATCAATCATCGTCTGCCAATAGGTATCTGGTAACCCTGTATCAAAACACTTGCCTTTCACAATATATCCTGTCATGCCCTCTTCTTGGCGCAATTTATCAAGACAGGATGTTAACTGAAACTCACCCCGTTCGCGAAAGTTTTTCTGGATGTGTTCTCCCAAAAAGTCAAATATTTTCGGCGTAAGTACGTACAAGCCGAACATACAGAGAAACTCATCTTCTGCCATGCCTTCTACACGCAGATGGTTGCGTGCATACTCAATTTCAGGTTTTTCGGAGAGTTCGGTCAGCCTCAGCAGCGAATTTGATTGCCAAACTCCTGTGACACAGCCTGCTTGATAAAGAACTTCTGCTGGCATTGTCGTTAGCCCAACAACGCTTTGATTAACTTTTTCATATATATCTACAACTTGACGCGCACAAGATTGTTCAATGTCTGATGAGTAAACATGGTCACCTAGCATCAGCAAAAATGGTTCATCTTGCACCCATTCCTGAGCACAGAATACGGCATGACCGTAGCCTTCCTGCTCCTCTTGCGTTATAATTGTAACTCTACTACCTAAATCTTGAAGATATTTGCTATATTCCTGATTTTGGGGTGAAAGTTTGTTGAAAAGTTCTTTTCGCGGTGGATTTTTAAAGAAATCTGCAAAAATTTCTTTGTCGCTTGGTTGCACCACAATTCCCACTTCTTCGATGCCAGCACTAATTGCTTCCTCAACAATCGCCATAATCACTGGTTTCGCCCTACCTTTTTGATCAATAATCGGGAAAAGTTCTTTTTTGACAACTTTGGTAGCTGGAAACAAACGAGTACCGAAGCCTGCTGCTGGAATCACCGATTTTTTTACTTTATGGTTATACATAAATCATCGAACAAGGTAGAAGGTAGATACTAAATAAGTTATACCTTTACCCTTGTACACTTACTCCAATTTGCCGCAATTTTACCCGTAAATCTTACCATTCTTAAGTACATAGGTTAATATGGACACCAGCTATGCATGGTCGCCTCTTGACCATACAGTTAAAAGAGGTGTTTACTTACCACTGTGAATAATTGATACTGCGTACTGGTAGTGTCAGTTGACAAACTGTCACTCACCAGATTCCCCGTTTAATTGCAGAAGCGATATCCTTAATTGTGCAAGGAGTGATACCACTTCACCAGATGTTTGCCACAGGTGATCTTTGTAATCCCTCTGTTTTATAGAGTCTTGCTAATTTCAACTGTTGTATTCAAGAAGTGTGTTGGTATAAAATTATACAAGAAAGCGCTTGGGTGAGCAAAACTCTCAAGCGCTTTTACGTGTAAAAATAAAACAGGTTTCATTTTTGGTCTGGAGTAAATTGACACTATTAAGGGCAATACGCTTGCTGTTAGTAACGTTTACTCCCTGAAGAATTGAGGTATGAATCTGGATGTAGAGACGTAGCAGTGCTACGTCTCTACAAGGATTTTGGGATTACGTAAAATCATTTTCATACATGGAATCAGCAACGCCACATGAATAGCGATGTTCCAACTAACCTAAATAGGAGTGAACAGATGGCTGGTTTTTAGTCGATTGACTATTTGGATGGATTGATAGATTAGGTTGAGAGTAAGCTCCAAAAATCATGAAACCAATTCCTATAGCACCTATTCCCAACCCCAAGTACCATACTGCTTTTTTCCGTAGCAAAGCCGCTACAGCACCCAAGGAGATTCCAATTTGTAAAGCCGCGACGCTGTGAGCGAAGAATTCATGGCGATGCAAATCTATTCTCCCTTCGTTTTCTAATTCGTGAGCTAAATTTTGGGTAGATGGCAATTGTTGGTTAAGCTTGGTGATTTCTGCTGCGATCGCCGGAGGAACTGGTTTCTGCAAGGATTGCAAGATAGTGACAGTTGACTGCTCGATATGAAGTTTAGTAGATTTAGCTTGATAGTAATCCCACTGGTCATTAGAGCGAATTTGGGCTAAAGTACCTTCATTTGCTAGATAGCCTGCTTGCATGGCACCGATTGCCGCTAATGCCGAAAGGATTCCTGTTGATAGACCGATCTGGTTGAGCCATAACCGATCTTGTGATTGCTTCTCTTGCTCTTTTGCTTGCTCTTTTGAAAATTCTTCTTTAACTTCTTCAATCGCTTCAGCTACCTGATGTTGTAATTCATGAGGTTCTGGACCAAAATCGTCTGTCATAGGAATTGCTATTAATAACCGCTCTCAAATAGCTTACTCCTATTTTCACAAAGGCTGCGTTCTGAGTGTTTTTCGTGACATCAAAGGCTTTGGCAAGAATTACCACGCTAAACACAGCGAACGCAGTACTAATGGCAAATACCCCCCGATAGCCGAACGCATTCATAATTTTATCACTGATTTGACAATTTTCCACCTAAAAGATGAGATATTTTATAAAGATTTCACTTCATATGTATCAAAAAGCGATTACCGTAGGTAACAGTTGGAGCAAGACTTTTTCATAACTATATGCCTCGTAATCTTACCTATATTTTAATTTTGCTTCTATCTTTAATTATTGTTATACTTTGGTGGCCTTTGAATGATTCTGATTGCGATTCCGAACCTTTTCTGGCATCAAAAACTCAAAAATACGAAGTACATGCTACCAAGGTTGTTGTTCAACCGTGGCATGGTGAACATCAGATATATGCAATTTTTATGGTGCCAAACAAATACGAGCGCTCGCCATTTTTTATACTAACAGTAAAAGGTGTTGGCAACTCTTGTGAAAAGCCATTTGGCAGTTACCAAAACATTGATGGCATCTCGGCTGCACCAGGAACCCATCTAATTAAGGACCACATTAGAACTCGCCTTGCTCTCCGACTTATTCTCCTAGGTTTGTACAACCAACTTAATGACAAACAGAACTGGACGCTGACCTATCCTCAAAACAACGCTGGTGTTGATAGTTGATCGCTCATTATATTATGTCCGGTTAATTACAAAAAAAAGGGA
>CAZZYE010000760.1:0-4346 GCA_964658145.1 uncultured Stigonema sp. | reverse complement strand
AGCGGACATGATCTAACTTCTATGTTCGCCAATTATCCAGCTTCAGGCTGTAACCCAGCCCTTGAATTCGTTGATAGTGTGATAAATTACCACTAACTAAAGTTAAGTCTTGTTGGATGGCAATGGCCGCAATTATGGCATCGGCTAGTCCAATCGGTTGTCCTGTGCGTTCTAAATCTGCATAGATCCGCTCCGCCAATTCAGCGTCACTGAGTTCCAGTGTTAACAGTTCCGCATCGGAAATTTCCGCAAAAAACTGCTGAATTTTGTCTTCACGTGGAAGTTTATGCCAGCCTTTGACAATCTCAATTACTGTAACAATGCAGATAGTATAGGTACCGTTGGTAGAACGATAAGTCGAAGCTCTAGCAGCAACACGCAGGTTAATCCCCTTGAGAATCTCAGAAAAAATATCCGTATCAAGTAGTGCTTTATCCAAACCTTTGATTTAATGGGTGTGCTGCCCGATCTTTCATAACTTCTTCAAGCATCTGATCTACTGACTCAGGATCATCAGCAAAAAGTCCCAGCAAGCGGTCTTTCGGTGGATCTGTTACCTCCAGTTGATTGATTGCATATGCAATCAATTCCGACAGGTCACGATGGTGCGATTTCGCCAACCAACGTGCTTTCTCTAAGGTTTTATCGTCAAGTTGCAGTTCTATTTTTTCCACTTTGTTTCATATTATAGCATTTGTGTAGTGCTGTGATTATAGCATTTTCAACTTGTGTATTCGATGCGTAGACTTTGGGATTGGCTTGTCGTCAGACATCGCTTTGTGTCAGCGTCTGTTCGGATGCCGTGTAAGCGATCGCCTTTTGGAGAAATTATGCCCTTTCATCAGTACTACTTCCCTTGCTCTTAACAGATTTCCACCACTCGCCGAGGGGACTAGAATCAGCTACTACGCGGTAGTACTCAATTTCTTCTCTTGGGGTGAGGTTTTGAATGTCCGCTGCTATTTTTTCCTGGACTTGCTCTTTAAACTTTAAGCAGTCAAAATCTTTTTCAAATTTTGTTTGATTCATCGAAAGAAACCTCCTTGGGTGAAATAATTGTTAAAATTCCGTAACCATTGAGCAAGTTGATTTGATTGTATGCTTTCATCTTATCAAGTCTAACAATGTGTTTAAAATTCCATGACACTATAGCATCGGCTCTAGCTACGGTAGCAGCCGCTACATGAGTCATGAACCTTTTTCAGAGTGATACGTCGCGCACGAAGCAGTCTTTATGTGGCGTTTCCAGCTTTTTCCCGCTTACATGCAAATACCTTGAACCTATGTTTGCAATCGCTACAACTAACAGAGGTGCAATTTGCACAGAACATTCAATTTCTAAATGAAAGCACAAAAAGTCTTATTCTGTCAATATTCCTTTCAATTTGTGGTTGATAGTTTACTACCCTGATAAGTGATAAGTAATGAGTTATAAGTTATAAGTTATTAAGAAACTGACAACTCCCCAAATCTGTGCAAGGCTTCCTCAATCTCAACAAACCATTTGACTGGACTTCCCACGACTGTGTGGCGCGGGTGCGAAAACTGTTGCGCCTCAAGCGGGTAGGACACGCCGGTACTTTAGATCCAGCAGCTATTGGGGTGTTACCAATAGCACTGGGTAAAGCGACAAGACTATTGCAGTATCTTCCAGGAGAAAAAGCTTATAAAGCAACTATCCGCTTAGGTGTGCGAACCACAACTGATGATTTGCAAGGCGATGTCATCGCTTCTCAACCGGGCGTTCTGTTAAGTAAAGAGGCGGTTCAAACAGCACTGCAACAATTTAAGGGCAAGATTTCGCAAATTCCACCGAGTTACAGTGCTATTCAAGTGCAAGGGAAACGCTTGTACGACTTGGCTAGGAAAGGGGAAAATGTGGAAGTCCCAGCACGTATAATAGAAGTTTTCCAAATTGAAATTTTGGATTGGCGAAAAGGAGAGTTTCCGGAATTGGATGTAGCGATCGCCTGTGGTCCGGGTACATATATTCGGGCGATCGCTCGCGATTTAGGTACTGTCTTGCAAACTGGTGGTACTCTCGCGGCGTTAACACGGACTGAAAGTAGCAGGTTCTACTTAGCAGATAGTCTTACCTTCAGCGACCTAGAAGCACAACTGCAAACCGGAACGTTTCAACCGATGCTCCCGGATGCACCGTTGCAGCATCTCGCACATATTACCTTACCAGCAACTGCTGCTCAGAAATGGTGTCAAGGTCAGCGCATTCCTGTAACTCTTGATGTTTCGGAAATGTTGCGGGTTTACGATGAAGATAAGCGCTTTGTCGGAATTGGCAAAGTCATGAATTTAGACACCGGAGTCATGCTAATTCCGGAAATGGTATTTGAGCCAATTTGATTTCTTGGCGTTGCTGATTCCATAGACATCTCCAAAAATGATGTAGGGGCGAACGGCAGGAGCGCCCCTACCAAGGGTTTTAACGAACGCATTAAGTTGACACCAATGGAGGTAACCCCGCCCCTCCTCTGATGAAAGCGGCAATGTCACTGAAGGACAGTTGCGATCCCTGCACAGCAAGGTATCCAAAGAACCACCTCCCTATGGTATCTTTGGGACGAAACAAGGTGTCAGTAAAATTCATGGCTTTTTGATGGAAGTGAGATGTAAAAAGCTTGACTCTCCTTTGCCACACTGAGACTATTAGTTGGAAAAATACAGCGCAGATGATCCTATGTCTCAAAAAGTTAAAGATCCGATCCTTGACTATTATCGCAAAATTACAAAGTCAGACTACCTGCACTACGGATACTGGAATTTAGAAGACGAATTAAAATTTGACAATCTACACCGAGCACAAGAAAGATACATCAAACATCTAATTTCATTTATCCCCCAAGGCGTTCAAACAGTTTTAGATGTTGGCTGTGGAATTGGTGGAAATGCAGTTTTGCTAAGAGATCAGGGTTTTCAAGTTGAAGCTTTGTCTCCAGATATAGCCCAACAAAAAGCATTTAAAGCTAAAGGAGAAATTCCGTTTTATTTAACTAAGTTTGAGGATTTTGAGACAGATAAGAGATATGACTTAATTTTAATGAGTGAGAGTGCTCAATATATTCGGCTCAAAGAGGGATTTGAAAAATGCCGTAGCCTCTTAAATAGCAAGGGAAATTTGCTGGTTTCTGACTATTTTTTGATAGAGAAGTTCGATGATGATAATCTCTTTGCAATTTGTACTCATCAAAAAAATGAGTATCTAAAAGCTGCAGAAGAATTTGGCTTTGAGATAGTTAAAGCTGAGGATATTACATCGAGAGTAACACCAACTTTAGATCTAGCAATGTCAAAATACCATGAATACGTCCTACCCACTTTAGAACTCTTCAATGACCTTTTACTAGGTTGGGCACCAATTCCATACAAAGTTGTGAAATTCCTAGCTAAAAAGCCCTTGTCAAACTTAGAAAAGCAACTGCAACTAATGGATAGTCAGCAGTTTATGAAACATAGACAGTACATGATTTATTTGTTTAAGTTGACCTAAAGCCAGATGAAAAACTAAGCATCGCACCTTGCACTGTGTACCCGCATGATATGCTACGATGTCAGATGTGAGGTTGGTGAACAATTTTCGGTTTCTTAAAAGGTAAAAAAAGGTGAGGTGGAAGCAGTGGCTGTTGCTATTGTTATGGCTGGCAATTGGTACTGGCTTGCGCTTAACTCAGCTAGATGCAAAGCCACCTTGGACTGATGAGTTTTCCACTATCGTTTTTAGCCTGGGTAATAGTTTTCGCAGCGTACCGTTGGATCGGGCGATCGCCGTGGATGTCCTCTTGCAACCAATGCAACCCAACCCTAATGCAAGGGTCACCGATGTGCTTCAGCACTTATTCAGCGAAACTAACCATCCACCACTCTACTTTGTATTAGCTCATTGGTGGATGCGGCTGTTTTCTCCGGCTTTTGGAGGCTTAGCTTCTGTATGGGCAGAGCGATCGCTTAGTGTTCTCTTCGGTGCTTTGTCCATCCCAGCTATTTATGGGTTAAGCTGGCTTGCCTTTCGCTCCCAGACGGCGTCGCAGTTAGCTGCTGCCATGATAGCGGTTTCCCCCTACGGCATCTTTATCGCCCAAGAAGCACGTCATTACACATTGTTAATTTTATGGGTAATTGCATCCCTTAGCTGTTTGGTAATTGCCACAAGGCACATTCAACACCACACACCCATACCCGTCTGGGTTCTAATTATCTGGGTCTGTATAAACTTTCTAGGTATTTCCACTCATTATTTTTTTGTTCTCGCCCTTGGCACTGAAGCTTTGTGGTTGATTGTACTTGGTTGGCGTCAGTGGACAGAGGACAAGGAGACAAGGGGACAAGGGGGA
>CAZZYE010000759.1:0-4353 GCA_964658145.1 uncultured Stigonema sp. | reverse complement strand
TCCTTGTCTGCTTGCTCAGGAATCTTGCGATCGGCAGAGAAAGCAGCGATTAAAGAGTTTAGTCTACCAGTTCCCCTGTCGTCTTCATTAGAGGAATTTAAACTGATGTCGGTTTTTCTTTCGTTTTCTTCTTTGAGGATGGAATTGACTCTACCAGTACCCCTGTCGTCTTCATCAGAGGAATTTAAATTGACAACGATTTCTTCATATTGGCTGACAACAGGTACTTGATGCCCATCCTGTAAAGCTTGCTCAAAGGCGTTTTTCGTTTTTTCTGACACATAGTTAATGCCGTTTAAACGGACGTTCAAACCGTTGTTTTTCACAGTTGTAGGTACAGATTGTGGCAGTTGGTAAGGATCGAGGTTTTTCAGGTTCATACCAGCTACGCGTAACTGCACAACGGTTTCCCGTAGAGAGCGATCGCTGTTCTTTTGACCACTGGGGTTTAAGGCTACAACCATATGGGGGCGATCGCCTAGGATATCTTTCACCAAGTTGGCGAGAATTCTCCTCGGTCCAAATTCGACAAAGCAATAACCACCTGCTGCATAAATATTCTCTATCTCCTGCTTAAACAGCACTGAGTTGTTCAGGTGGGTTTCGAGGACTTTTTGAATAGCTGCTGATTCCTGGGGATATGGCTTTCCTGTCACATTGGTGTAAACAGGTAGTTTGGGGTTTTGGAAATTGACAGTCTTAATTGCTTGAGCAAAAGCTTTCTGGGCAAAAGCAATCAGCGGTGTATGAAAAGCTGCTGACACAGGTAGCAAAACGGCAGCACATCCTTGGTCATGCAAAGCCTGCCGAACTTTCCCGATTTCCGCTACAGGACCTGCTAACACAACTTGATGAGGAGAATTTAAATTAGCGATCGTTACCTGAGGAAAATGCTTAAGAACTGCTTCCACTTTGCTGATGTCTTCTTTCACAGCTAGCATGGTTCCTGCATCATAGTCAGGGTCTTGGGGAGCAGCCATTGCTTGACCCCTAGCTTTTACTAAGAAGCAGTAATCTTCATCACTCAAAACGGACGCAGCCCATAGGGCAGTAAGTTCTCCAAAGCTGTGTCCAGCGACAAAATCTGACTTGAATCCAGCTTGTTGCAGAATTTTGTAAAGCCCTGCACTCAACATCCCGATTGCAGGTTGAGCATACTCTGTCCGCTGCAATGCGGCAACTTGGGCATTTTTTTCCGCTTCCTCAAACACAGGATGGGGAAAAACTATTTCCGACACCGGCTGCAAATTATCTTTGAGTAAAAGGCTATCCATATAGCCGTAAAGGTGTCGCAGGATGGGAAAATTCATGACTAGTTCCCGACCCATATCCAAGTATTGAGAACCTTGTCCAGAAAACAAAGCGACGACTTTTCCTGCCAATTCAAGACCTGAGGAGCGGTAGTAAACTCCTTGGGGATGCTCCCATGACGGGGCTGATGGTTTGTTTTTCAACAGATCGATACAGATTTGTAGGAATTTGCCAGCCTCAGTTCGAGACTCTGCAACAAACCCGACTCTAGCTGCAGCGTCAGGAATTTCTTTTGACTTACAGCTTTCCACCAGATCTGTATAATGTCTGTCTCCTGCCTCAGATTGCAAATTACCCAAAATCTCTTCACAGTTACTCAACAATTGTGCAGGGTTTGGGGCAAATAGCAGCACCTCGCTGGGGGTATTGTGTATGCGGTAGGCGCGGTTATGTTCGGCTTCATATTCTTCCAGAACAACGTGATAATTTGTACCGCCAAAGCCGAAAGAACTGACACCTGCACGTCTTGGCGGTTCTCCTTCAGCACGAATCCACGGTCTGGTTTCGGTATTGAGATAAAACCGCGAATTTTTAATGTTGAGTTTGGGGTTCGGTTCAGTAACGTTAATCGTGGGTGGTAATATCTTGTGATGCAGCGCCAAAGCAGTTTTGATCAAGCTTGCTGCACCTGCTGCTGCTTTAGTATGTCCAATCTGGGATTTAATTGTGCCCAACGCAATGTGCTGTCTTTTTGAGTCTGGTTCACCAAAAAATTCTTTCAAGGACCCGAATTCAGTGGGGTCACCTGCCATAGTACCTGTGCCATGGGCTTCAACCAAACTGACACTCGTTGGTGAACAGCCTGCATCTTCATAAGCACGTTTCAAGGCTGCGACTTGTCCTTCTAATCGAGGAGCATAAATGCTTTTATACCGCCCATCACTGGAGGTGCCAATTCCTTTGATAACTGCATAAATTTTGTCATTGTCTCTGACGGCGTCTTCCAGACGTTTGAGTACAATCATGCCCACACCTTCACCCAGCATCATCCCATCAGACTTAGCGTCGAAAGGTTTTACAGTCTCGCTAGGAGTGACAGCAGGCGTTTTACTGAAACACATATAAACCATGATGGTGTTCTCGGTGTCTACTCCACCTGTCAGCATCATGTCGCACCGATGCTCGACTAGCTCACTAATCGCCATTTTTAAAGCACCTAATGAACTAGCACAAGCAGCATCGATGACACAGTTTATCCCTCCGAAGTTAAAGCGGTTGGCAATGCGCCCAGCGACGACGTTGGCTAACATACCGGGGAAAGCATTTTCATCCCAGTTCACATAGGCGCTTTTGATTTTCTTGATAATTTTTTGTGTATCCTCATCGGATAAACCACTGCTTTTGAGAGCTTTTTCCCAAACTGGGTACTCCAACCGAGCCGCAAGTGGCATCGCTAGTTGCTTTGCCATTGCTACGCCTAAAATCACCCCAACAGTCTCGCGATTAAACTCGCGGGATAAGCCGTAGCCTGCATCTTCCATCGCCTCTTTCGCAATCACTAAGCTTAACAGTTGCGAAACATCTGTGACTTCCAGAATGTTAGGGGGTATACCGAATTCCATGGGGTTAAAATCAACATGCGGGACGAACCCACCCCTTTTACAGTAGGTTTTTTCCTCAGGATTTCTTGGATTCGGGTCATAGTAATCTTCGATGCTCCAGTGTGAAGATGGAACATCGGTAATGCAATCAGTTTTGTTAAGGATATTTTGCCAGTATTCTTGCAAATTTCTGGCTTTAGCAAATAGAGAAGCCATACCAACGATGGCTATAGGATTATGCTGCAGTTGTCTATTAATCTTGTTGAATGACAAAGAATTATCTGACATCTTTTTTTTCTCCTCAATAAACTTAAACACAGAGTTTTCACAATTGTTTATCTGAGCTTCTAGCTGCGCCAAGGCAGTATCAATTGAATAAGCAGACATAGGACATGGAAGAATCTTTAGTACTGTCAATTCTTTAGTTGTGGCAATTTCTGTCGCCAACCAAAAACGAGCTATCTCCTGTTTGAAGCAGCCAACTTCTGCAAAGGCGTTGCGGATTTTGTTCACATCAACGCCAGATCGCAAATACCACCACAATCAGGCAATTTCGACAACATCACAGCAATTGTGGAAAAAAATCTTATACAATGCCCGACTCCTGATACTGTGGCAGTAGGTCGATGACATTGTTGCAACTCGTGAAATAGTCTTGCAGTGCGTTAGCTGCTTGACCAGTAAATTCAATCCATTCGTAATGATACAGATTTTGAGTAGTCGTTTCACACTCGAACAATAGAAACTTCGGAGTAGCTATTAGGACAGAAACGCTTTTTTCTCCATAGCCATTTTGATTATCTAGCTTCACTGCCGCAACGTAGTTTGTGTTAATGACAACGTTCTGTATCTTGATAAATCCCATGGCCAGTTTCAACGTCCAAGATAATATATTTTAGGGAATTTGACTAACAAAGTTTGCCAAACTCGTTACAGAAACAACACTCCTCTCAACCCGACCCCACGAAAAACTCAGCACCAATAATTCAATTATTCCTCAGTAATGGCAATTAGACTCTTTTTAGTTTTTTACTCTCAATTAACTAACCAAAGTTCCTTGCCGCTTTTCCTTCATTAGAATTAATAAAAACACTAGCATGACTGAAAGAAATTGAATAGTTCGTTTTTAGCATTTTTATAAAAAAGATAGATTTTTCCTGCTATCAATATTTCCATAAATTAAAAAGTATAGTTGCTTACTATTATTTATTATCAATTAATATTGTTGATTACAGTTTTAATTTTGATTTTATTCCTTAACAGATAAATACATTTTTGTAGAGTAAAGTAATACCTAGTGTTTTGTAGAAGTAGTCAGGAAGAGACGTTCCAGCGGAACGTCTGTACAGGAGGCAGGAGTCTGAATGGGAAGAAGTGCGACATTTAGATTCCAACCCGCTCGCAAAGGGATAGGGGGTTATCCTGACTCCTAACTCCTTATAACCTAATAGACAGTTCGCGAAAATTAATTATGCGTTACCTGAAACCCTTGGTAGAGACG
>CAZZYE010000758.1:0-4359 GCA_964658145.1 uncultured Stigonema sp. | reverse complement strand
TTAAAAAGGGGGGCTTATTCCCCCCTTTTTTCTCGTTTTCTCGTGACCACGCTCTGCGCTCCATGTATTCCGTCCGGCTCTGCCTCCAAAGAAAGCCAGCAATGAGGCAGAGCCTCAGCGACTGCATTCCCATACAGAGCATGGGAACGAGCATTCAACAAGGGTTTCAAAGTTAAGTTGACACCAATGGGCTTATTCCCCCCTTTTTAAGGGGGGTCAGGGGGGATCAAAGCCTTAACTCAAAGGTATTCGATTACAGAGGCTATTTTAAAGTTCGCGGCTAAGATAACAATGACAATCAGGTTTTTCAATCAGTGATTCAACCAAAGCATTCAGGGTAGTAGCAGCTAACAAACCACCTCCCAAAGTTCCTTCAATAGTGATCCAAGGCACACATGATTGCATCAGTTGTCGCTTGGCTGCAGGAGCATGGCTAAAGCCAATAGGCATACCAATCACAAGCGCAGGTTGAATTTTCTGCTTCTGGATGGCTTGGCAAACAGACAGCAATACACTAGGAGCATAGCCAACCACCAGCACACAACCCTGAAATACTTGCTCCAATTTGTCCTGCCATTCCTGATGCTGCCAAAAAGCAAGTTCTGCTTCTATAGCAGTAGTGACGTGAGGATTATCTATTAATGTTTCCACCCCACATCCTAAATGAACTAATCGCGTTCGATCAATGGCAGCAGCTACAGTTGGAACATCTACAACCACTTGACACCCTGAGTTGAGGGCTTCACGACTGGCGGCGATCGCCCCAGTACTCAACCGCACAAACGACGCCAAACTGACATCGCCACAAGCCAAAACCAGCTTAGAGATTAGATCTTGTTCAATTTCCGAAAGGTGGTCGAGGTCAGGTAGCAAGCGTTGTAAAGATTCTTGAAAAGCTTCCGGGTGTGCATGAACTTGAGCATCCAACCCACTCCAGAGTTTTTCCACTCCGAACAGTCCTGTTTTGGTTTCTACGGACAGTAACTTAAGTTGTGCCAAGACTTCAGCTTGCATGATTTGACAATGGCGATCGCGCCCCAACAACCCTTCTAGTGCAGAAGCAGTTTGCCTTAGTTGGGAAATTTGCTGCATAACTGCCCGATATTGCTGCTGAAGTTGTGCCATTAAGTTGGTAGTTGTATCTGCTTCTGGTTCGACTTCCAGAATTTGGCGGATGTGGTTAAGCTGGAACCCTTGCTGCTTCAGTGCAACAATGCGTTGCAGCCTCACAACATCTTTCTCGTTGTAAAGACGGTAGTTGCTGGGCGATCGCACTGGTTGAGGCAGTAACCCCAATTGATGGTAGTGGCGCACCATACGCGGGGTAATACCGCTTCCAACTGCGTTACTTAGTTCTTTGATAGTTAGGTTTTTAGCGTTAAAATCGGGCATCAAAGACTATGCATTATGAACCTAGATGGTCTTAAATATTCTTGCACGACCAAAATATTTAGTACAGTTTTAGGTCAATGAAAAACTCGGTTGAAGCGATAAATGCACGACTAAAGACAGCAAAGATGGGTGTTGCAGTCGTCCAGAGAGGCGATCGCCTTTCCCTTAGAGCGACGCTTCCTCCGCGACTAGGCAGGGGGAAGCTTGAACCCACACAACAATACTTGTCCTTGGGAATTTACGGCAACCCTGCTGGGTTAAAGGTAGCCGAAGACAAAGCCCATGAATTAGCAGTGGCGATCGCACGATGGATGGCAAAAAGCTGGGGTGAAAGCGATTGCCCTTATTAGCCCACGTAGATTTATGTAAAAAAGCACACCATTGCCGATTTAATGATGTGTGCTTTTTTTTCCTAGTTTTTGCTTACAGCTATTTTCTGGTAAATGAACCCCACCGTTTGTAGGGGCGGCCGTTCGCCCCTACGACTGTGGTCTAAATAACTGAAAACTGCTGTAATACCCATAGCTTTTTGAAAATCTAATTCGGCTTTTGTTGTATTTCCCAACGCTAAATGAGCATTTCCTCGTGCTGTGTAAGCAATGACTTGGTTAGGATCAATTTGAATCGCCTGGGAAAAATCCGCGATCGCAGCTTCATAATCTTTAATGTCAAAATGGCAACAGCCGCGATTGTAGTAAGCCTCAATACACGGAGTCTTTGACCCGTATTTAAATTCCACTTGATAATAGTACTGTCAGTACCGCATCAAATTGTATGAGCATATTTTGACTTTTGATATCAGTAAATTTATGCAGTTGTGACAAAGGGTGGGCAAGTTTCGTATACACCTTTGTCACAAATCAAAGAAAACGGCGAGGAATCCCACTTCTTGTCGGGGTGGTCCGAATCGACGCCTCGCCCTTCGGGCATAGGGAATATTATCATGTCCGGTTAATGACTTATAATAAAATCGGTCAATGTAGGTTGGGGAGCCAGCCTACAAGTATTATTAAGTGTTCATCCGGACCTGATATTAAACATTAAACCGTAAGGGCGCGGTTTCCGCGCCCTTACAATGTGGCTGCTGTATATCATAACAACTACCGGACATGATATAAGTAGTAAAAGGTGACACGATTACAACCGATTTAATACTTGGAGATAGTACGTAGGAAAGCAGTCATTGATCATCTTTCCCCCATGTCCACGACTGCACATGGGCGTCCTACCATACTTAGCCAAGTTGGTGAGGTTAAAAGATTTTTTTATTTTCTAAGAGTTTATATGTAAAATATTTGTAATAATTAAACTTTTTAGTTAATATTTTATGTTTGCATTAAAAAATACAAGGCTGATCTAACTGATTTGAGACGTGCTGAGAGAAGGCTGCTAATTGCCTTTAATATTATGTCCGTATAAACAGTTACGATATACCGACCGATGCCCCCGTCCCCTCTCCCATGCTTGGGAGAGGGGAGCGAGCGAGGGCGGGGTGAGGGTTCATATAATAAGTCATTAACCGGACATGATATAATCCCTCGGCTGACAAAGGTAAACATCCTCAAACTGTTGAAGTTGCGCCAATGACGGTAATCAATCTGGAAGCAGAGAAAGAAACTTTCCTTGAACAGGTGCAAATTGTTCGGGGTCCGTATTTGCAGCAGGGTACAGAGTCTAGCATAATTATCCGCTGGGCTACTTCTACTCTTTTTCAAGGCAAAGTATGGTATGGCACAGATTCTGAGAGACTTGATTTAACACAGTTCGAGAAAACAGTTACTTGTGACCACATAGTAAAACTAGACGGACTAACGCCAGACACAAAGTATTACTATGCAATTGGTACAACAGCGTTCGGACAGGCGAGTCGGACTGAAAATTACTTTTTTATCACTGCGCCATCAAAAGATTTAGCGTCACAAGTCCGACCACTACGGATCTGGGCTTTAGGAGACGCGGGACGTGCAAATGATATAGCAGCAAGTGTGCGGGATGGATACCTGAAATTTACAGGAACACGCCATACTGACCTTTGGCTGATGCTAGGCGACAATGCTTATGATATTGGTACGTATGACGAGTACCAGGGGGCAATATTTGATATGTATCCCCAATTCCTTTGCAGTAGTGTCCTTTGGACGGCGATCGGTAATCATGATGCTGGATGTGCCGATTCTCTACTGCAGACAGGACCTTATTATGAGCTTTTTTCTCCGCCGACTGGTGGGGAGGCGGGTGGTGTGGCGTCTGGAACTGCAGCTTATTACTCATTTGACTACGGCAATATCCACTTCATCTGTCTTGACTCTTATGGTAGCGATCGCTCCCCTGAAGGTGCAATGTTCACCTGGCTTGCACGGGATTTAGCTTCATCTTCTCAGGATTGGAAAATCGCTTTTTGGCATCATCCTCCTTACACAAAAGGGTCACACGATTCAGACATTGAGTTTGAGCTAATTGAAATGAGACACGCTCTTCCCATTCTAGAAGATGCGGGTGTAGACATTGTGCTGGGTGGTCACAGTCACTCTTATGAGCGATCGTACCTGATTAATGGGCATTATGGCACCTCAGACTCCTTTACTGAAGCGATGAAAAAGGATGGACGAAGTGGACGAGAGGACGAGTCGGGAGTGTATCAGAAACACCATTTGGCTTCGCACGCGGGGACAGTATATATTGTTGCAGGCACTTCGGCTCTAGCTGATCTGGTATTTCCGCATCCTGCAATGTATACTTCACTTAGTATTCCTGGGTCATTGGTGTTGGATGTACAAGGAAAAAGGCTTGATGTCAGATTTATTGATTGTGATGGGGAGGTAAAGGATTACTTCACCATGAAAAAAACGATCGCTTAACTTAACTCATGAATATATTTCAATACGCTTGGTGTTAAGGCTTTGATCCCCCCTAACCCACGCCAGTCGCCTGCGGAGGGAAACCCTCCGAAGAGCGCTGGCTCCCCTT
>CAZZYE010000757.1:0-4363 GCA_964658145.1 uncultured Stigonema sp. | reverse complement strand
TGCTTAAGCAGACTTTAGCTTTGAGCCAAGAAATTTATTTCTTGGCGGACAAGAATGGAGATGCAAGATATGAGTTTACAGTGCAGTAGTTTGTCCCTTTGCTTATAGATCGCGCTTGGTACTTCTGGAAAAGGGCATCGATTTTAATTCAGTTGAGATTGATTTACAAAATAAGCCAGCAGATTTTACAGAGATCTCGCCATATGGCAAAGTACCAGCAATTAAACATGGCAATGAGAGAGTTTGGGAATCGAGCAAGCACAAGCGGCTAATTTACACTATATCAATATCCCACTGAGTTCTTCAGAAGTCAATGCGGAACGAATAAATGAGGCGATTGAGAAAATAGATAACTTGCCCAAGCCAATTTTAATCCACTGTGCTGCAGGGGCGCGGGCAAGTGGCATAGCCTTAATTGCCGCTGCTATTGCTGAAGGTTTGAGCTATGAGCAAATTGTTGGGAGAGCTAAAGAAATTGATGTTAATTTAGACCAGCCTCACCTCAAGCAATTTTTATTAGAGAAGTTAAGCGAAAAGCAGATAGACAGTTAATTTTTGAATCGCTCGTCCACTGGAATCTGATAGCCGTTGGCGAGACGATTTGTCATGTTTGCAGTAGCAATAATTGCCATCAGTTCACTGAACATCTCATCGTTCATATTTTTGCCACGCGCCGCCGCCGTGTGTGAGGCAATGCAGTACTCACAACCATTCGTCACGCTCACAGCGATGTAAATTAATTCGCGCATTAGTGGATCGAGTTCACCGGGACTAGTCATCACTTCCTTCAGTGTCTCCCACGTTCGCCGTAAGGTGGGGGGATGATTGGCTATAGCTTTCCAAAAGTTGTTGATGTAGTCAGAGGAGCGCGTGGCACGGATGTCGTCATATACTGCACGCACTTCATCACTGGCATCTTCGTATTCGATTAGTTTGGTCATATTTCCATATTATCAAAAAGGATACGCAAGACTAGGCTTGCTTTTGGGATGAACTCATGACAAAGTATTACTTATAAAATTCTATATCTGTATAGATTAGCAGGAGATTGTATCGAGGGCAAAAATTTATGAGTAAAGTTTTAGAAGAAGTCTTATCCGCCAACCGAAATTACGTGGAAACCTTTGGCGATAAAGGCAGTCTTTCCATGCCACCGAAACGCCGGATCGCTATTTTGACCTGCATGGATGCCCGCCTCGATCCTGCTCAATTTGCTGGATTGGTCGAAGGAGATGCCCACGTCATTCGCAATGCTGGTGGACGTGCCAGTGATGACGCCATCCGCTCTTTGGTAATTTCCTACAAACTTTTGGGGACTTGCGAGTGGTTTGTCATTCACCACACTAATTGTGGCATGGAAACCTTCAATAACCAAATCATCAGCGATTTGCTCAAGAGCAGCCTAGATACGGCTTATGTTGATGAAACTGGTTGGCATGACGTTGGCTCTGATTCTGGATCGGGCGAAGGGGCATATATTAATTGGTTGACAATTGATGACCTTGCACATAGCGTGTACGAAGACGTGAAGCGCATTCGCTTTCACCCATTGGTGCCACGTCAAATTCCCATCCACGGCTATATCTATGATGTGAAAACTGGGAAATTGATTGAGGTTCCTGAGGCAAGTAAAGTTGGCAAAGCTCCTAACCATGAATAAAAGGGGACTCCCTACTCCCTTCATGTTATACTCTCGGCTAGAATATACGGAAATATGAGCAATCTACCGTATTTAATTATAGCGGAGGCATAGGGGTGACTCAGGTAAACAAGCAGAAAATTTCACTCAAGGCAAACCAGTTCACAGAGTCCGTCATTCGAGAAATGACCAGAGTAGCACTGCAATATGGTGCTGTGAATTTGGCACAGGGATTTCCTGATTTTCCCTGTCCGCCAGAATTAAAACGGGCAGCTTGTGAAGCAATTGAAGCAGATGTCAACCAGTATGCAATTACTTGGGGCGATCGCTCTTTCCGACACGCACTTGCCGAAAAAGTCCGGTGGTATCTGGGCTTAGAAATTGACCCAGAACGACAGATTACTGTGACTTGTGGCTCCACCGAAGCAATGGCGGCTGTTATGCTTGCTACTGTTGATCCCGGTGATGAAGTAATTGTGTTTGAGCCGTATTACGAAAACTACGGACCGGATGCGATCTTAGCCAGTGCAACTCCTCGTTATGTATCGCTGCATCCCCCCGACTGGACGTTCGATGCAGCCGAACTGCGACAAGCATTTAACGATCGCACCAAAGCCATCATCATCAATACCCCCCACAACCCAACCGGGAAAGTGTTCACCCGCGAGGAGCTAACCCTTATTGCCGAACTTTGCCAGAAGTGGGATGTGCTGGCATATACCGACGAAATCTACGAACACATTCTCTACGACGGCACTAAACACGTAGCAATGGCTACACTGCCTGGAATGGAGGAGCGCACCATTACCATCAATGGTCTTTCTAAAACCTATAGTGTCACCGGATGGCGAGTCGGCTATATCCTGGCAAATCCAGAATTGACCGGAGCAATTCGCAAAGTTCACGATTTCCTCACTGTGGGCGCCCCCGCACCTTTGCAACGGGCTGGGGTGGCGGCGATGCAACTTCCTGTCAGTTATTACGAGGAACTGGCAAAGCTTTACCACGGAAAGCGAGAAAGTTTGCTTAAGATTTTGGATCAAGTCGGGATTCCCTATTCTGTTCCTAAGGGAGCTTACTATGTGCTTGCTGACATCTCCCGCTTCGGTTACAAAACGGATTTAGAGTTCGCTCAGTATTTAGTTAAAGAAATTGGAGTTGCAGTGGTTCCCGGTTCCAGCTTTTTCTCTCAGCCAGAGGCAGGTAAAGATTTTATTCGGTTCTGTTTTAGTAAGAAGCCGGAAACTTTGGCGGCGGCGAGCGATCGCTTGTTGAAATTACAATCAATATTACAACCTGCAACCTGAGTTTGAGCCTTTACATGGTAAGTTACAACAACATTCTTGAAGCGATTGGTCGAACACCACTCATTCGACTCAACAATATTGCTCAAGACATTCAATCACCGCTTTACGTCAAAGCGGATTTTCTCAATCCTGGTGGTAGTAGCAAAGATAGAATTGCCCTTACCATGATTGAAGCCGCAGAAAAACAGGGTCTATTACGACCGGGAGGCACGATTGTTGAGGCGACCGCCGGGAACACAGGTGTCGGTTTGGCTTTAATTAGTGCAGTTAAAAAATATCGCTGCATCTTTGTCATACCTGACAAGATGAGCAAGGATAAAATTAACTTGCTCAAGGCGTATGGTGCAGAAGTTGTCATTACACCAACTTCCGTTCCCCCAGACTCTCCTGAAAGTTATAACGGTGTTGCAGACAGACTCGCTAAAGAAATACCAGGTGCTTATCGCCCTAATCAATTTGAAAATCCCAACAATCCTTTAGCACATTACCTCACAACTGGACGAGAAATTTGGGCAGATAGTGACGGGAAAATAGATGTGTTTGTTGCCGGAATGGGAACAGGCGGCAGTATTTCCGGTATTGCCAAATATCTCAAGGAACAAAACCCCAATATTGTCATTGTTGGCGCAGATCCGGAAGGCTCAATTCTCTCAGGAGACAGCCCCAAATCCTATATGGTGGAGGGGATTGGTGAAGACTTTATTCCTAAAACCTTTAATCGTCAGTTAGTCGATGAGATGATCCGGGTTAGCGATCAGGAATCCTTTAATATGACTCGTCGTTTAGCCCGCGAAGAAGGCTTACTAGTTGGTGGGAGTTGCGGCACTGCTATGGCAGCAGCATTAAAGTATGCGGCACGGCTGACAGAACCCAAATACATTGTAGTTCTCTTGCCAGATACAGGCAGAAACTATATTAACACAATATACTCTGATCCCTGGATGCAAGAGAATGGCTTTTGGGAAGGTAGAACAGTTAAACCTATTAAAGTTGGTGAAATTTTATCTCAGAAAACTGATTTTCCCTCTCTCGTTTTTGTCAGTCCCCAAGAAACTTTGACTCAGGCAACAAACCTGTTACAAAAGCTAAACATTTCCCAGCTACCTGTGATTGATAATAACACAGTTGTGGGTAGTTTGAATGATGCTTCTTTGATGAAGCTTCTGCACGAGGGCATCAATTTTGCCAATCAGGAAGTGTCAGCCGTTATGGGTAAACCGCTGCCAAGTTTAGATGAAGAAGTTGATGTTTCTGAAGCATATCGCCTGCTGCTATCTGGAACAACAGGGATTATGATCAAACGTCATGACGTGCCAATTGGTCTAATTACTAGAGCAGATTTGATTAAGTATTGGATTCATGAAGAAACTTGCTAACTGCTAATTGCTAATGGCTAATGGTAACAATTAGCCATTAG
>CAZZYE010000756.1:0-4367 GCA_964658145.1 uncultured Stigonema sp. | reverse complement strand
GGAAACCCGCCGTAGGGGCTGGACTCACCGTAGGGGCGCGGTTTCAGCGCCCTTACAATGTGGTCAATTCAATTGAAAACTGCTGTAATTCCCATTACCTGCCCAGGCGATAGTATAAATATTCAAGCGGACATACGAATTACGAGTTATAAATTACGAATTATTTTGACGAATCAGGTAGTAATTCACGATGCCGGACTCAAGCAGTGGCTTCGCTTCCGAGAACCGGAGCAGGTTATCAGGGCTGATTGTATTGACCAAGTAGTTCCCAAATTGGAACTTGTCGAGCGAACGATCCGCGAACAGAAAATGTATGCAGCTGGTTTTATCAGTTACGAAGCTTCACCAGCTTTTGACATGGCTCTCCACACCCATTCCCTATCCTCATTTCCCTTACTCTGGTTCGGGCTTTACAAAAAACCTGAAGTCATTGATCTGAGCATACCTTCTCCTAGTTTAGATTATACCCAGCACGAATGGTCACCTTCGGTAAGTGAGGAAGAATACAAAGTCGCGATCGCCCGGATCAAGTCACACATTGCTCGTGGCGAAACTTACCAAGTTAATTACACGATGCGTCTACGCACACCTTTTTCGGGCAACCCGTACTCATTCTTCCTGAAATTGGTACAAGCCCAGCAGACTAATTACGCTGCTTATGTGGATATCGAGCAGTTCACCATTTGCTCAGCCTCGCCAGAACTCTTTTTCAGTCTTTCTGGCAACCAGTTGATCTCACGTCCGATGAAAGGAACTACAGCACGCGGCTGCACGTTAATTGAAGATCGGGCTATGGCTGAGTGGTTGCGCCATTCAGAGAAAAACCGTGCCGAGAACGTAATGATTGTCGATATGATCCGCAACGACATCGGAAAGGTTGCAGACCTACACAGTGTCCGAGTCCCCAGTTTATTTGATGTTGAGCAGTATCCAACCGTCTGGCAAATGACATCCACTGTCACAGCAACCACGAGTGCCTCACTATGTGATATAATATCTGCCCTTTTCCCTTGCGCTTCCATAACTGGAGCACCTAAGCCAAGCACCATGCAGATCATTTCTACATTGGAAACAACACCGCGTCGGATCTACACCGGATGCATCGGTTTTATCTCTCCCGATCGCACTCAATTCAATGTTGCGATTCGCACCGTACTCATTGACAAACAAATCGGTCAAGCAGAATATGGTGTTGGCGGTGGAATCGTGTGGGACTCTGTCAGCAGTGACGAGTATGTAGAATGTCAAATCAAGGCACGAGTTCTCACAACCAATCGCCCCGATTTTTGACCTTACATAATTAGTTTAGCAACGGATGAATAACGGATGTAACGGATGATTGAACTATGAGACAACCAGATCAAGCATCCGCTACATCCGCTACAACATCCGTTGCCAATTTTTCCCTGCTAGAAACCATGCTATGGACACCGGATGATGGATACTTTTTGCTGAGTTATCATCTCAAACGCCTGCAAGATTCTGCTGTCTATTTTAGCATATCAGTGGACATAGAAGAGGTTCGCAAGAAGATCGAGGCTAAGGCAAACTCGTTGCCAAATCAACCTCATAAGGTACGGCTACTCGTAGCCCAAAATGGTGACATCACCTGCGAGGCTTCCCCCCTATTGGCGATCGCAGATTCTCATCCCCTGCAGATCCGTCTATCTCCAACACCAGTGGATTCAACCAATCCATTTCTGTATCATAAAACCACCAATCGCCAAGTCTACAATAGTGTCCGCGCATCTTGTCCTGACTGCGACGATGTTCTGTTGTGGAATGAGCAGGGCGAGATTACAGAAATGTGTATTGCTAATGTTATTGTTCAAATGAACGGTGAACTGCTAACGCCGCCAGTTCAGTGTGGGTTGTTACCAGGGACTTTTCGTGCTTATTTGCTTGCTCAGGGAAAAGTGCGGGAGGAGATTATTACAGTTGAAGCACTGAAACAATGCGATCGGATCTATGCAGTTAATTCGGTGCGGAAGTGGCGTGAAGCTTTTGTGGTACTTTCGTAAAAGACCAGCAGAATAGCAGCGTTTGGTTATATTAAATCCCAATACGGTTCAGTTAGGGACTTCCAAATAAAAAAATATCCGCTCCTCGTAGGGTGCATTAGGTGGAACACCGTAACGCACCGGATAGTGGTGCGTTACGCTATCGCTAACGCACCCTACGGGATAATTTATTTTTTGGAGTTAAGCGAGATATAATTTATATTAAACAACAAATGATCTGAATCGTATTAGGGTCGCTGTGTTATTCTAGTAATTAGAACAAGTAATGAAGACTGCCATAACTTACATTTTCATTTTTTATTAAACTTTGTTAACGAAGTGTAAAAATGTAATATTAATTTGATATAGTGGATTTAGTAAAAAAAATTTTACGCTCGCTTCGCTCGCTAAGAAAGTGTAAAGAAAATAAGGGTAGAGGGTAAAAGGGCAAAAGTGTCAAGCGCAACTAAGTCCTCTGCGCGGCACCGCACACTACCCGAAAACCAATGACGTTGACGTCGCTGACCGGGGAGCTACGGTAGCGGAAAGCAGAACGGCAGATCTCAGGATCGTCGTGCCAAGAACAACCGCCTGCTGCGCGGTGGTTGTTATGATTATCATTCTCGTCGTTGTTTATAAGCCATGCCTTACCATTGGTAGGCGCTTCCTCGTAATTCTCATGCCAATGGTCAATACACCATTCCCACACGTTCCCATGCATATCATGTAAGCAAAAGGCATTTGCGGGGAAAAGTCCTACAGGTGTAGTTTCATTCCTATCTATTCCTAATGGACCTTCACCATAAGAGCCTTTATAAACAGTCTCGTCAAATTTTTGGTCTGTGCCTCGATAATTAGCTAACTTAGTGGTAATTGTCTCACCAAAATGAAATGGTGTAGTAGTACCAGCGCGACAGGCGTATTCCCACTCCGCTTCGCTCGGAAGTCGATAATCTTTACCTGTCACTTTAGATAGTCTAGCACAGAATTCTACCGCATCAAACCAAGAGATATATTCTACAGGACGGTTATCACCTTTGAAATAAGAAGGGTCAGGTTTAAGGTCACGGTCAACTCTAGGTAAGGCAGCAACTGCTCTCCATTGCGCTTGGGTGACTGGATATTTGCCGATAAAGAAGGGTTCAACAGTGACTTCGTGCTGGGGTTTTTCATAGTCATATCCTTCACCTTCTGGTGAACCCATGAGAAAAGTGCCACCAGGGATAGCCACCATTTCTAGATTAATACCATTACCCAATTCAGTGAAGTATTGGGCTTGTTTGGGTTCTTTTTTGATAACTTCGCCGCGACGGTTGACGGTGACGACCTCAAATGTCAATTTTTGTAAAGCTTCAGAAGTCGGAGTTACAATAGGTGGGGATGTCCATTGCTGCTCCAACTCCTCAGCAAAGCGAGCATAATCTCCTCCCAATTGCTTTAAAATCTTAGCTGCTACCACAGCAAAGGGTTTCACTTGTGACTCATCACCTTGTCCAGGTGCTTTCAACAGAGCCACAAACTCTTCTAAAGACTTGCCTAACTGCTCTGCGACATGCTGAGAAACGGCATCTACTACACTTGCTGAATCAGACACAGGAGCAGACTTAAGTAAAATTTCCCGCATTTGGTCTGCCATAAAATCATACTGCACCACATCGGGATTGGTGTCAGTCTCAATCTTGCTTAAAGGTTTTAACAATCCCCCTAAAAAGACTTCTGCAACATGAACTTGTCGAGATTGGGGCAGCATAGTTTCTTGAATTAACCGCACCACAGGCAAATTAATCACTGGTGCTGCTGCTAGTAACCCTGCTAGCTTCCGCGCCATTGGTGAAGCAGTCATGCGAAAGCGGTAGACTCGATCCTCTGCATTGAGGTTGCTGATACTAGTTTCTGGTAGTTGTTGAGCATCATCTCTTAATTCCGACGAGAAGACAAATCCCAAAGCCACTGCATCACTTTTTCCCGCTACCATCTGACTCCAAATCACAGCCACCTCTGGTTCAAGAGTCAACACCGGAACTTTTATTCCGGTTTCCAGATTAATTTCCTGCCAAAGTAAAAGCTCTTGGATGAATAAATGCTGGTTAGCAACCCCCGGAGTCTAACTTCCTAGACGGACGGAAGCGCCCATACTTAAGCCTGTTTTCAGCCACAGCCACTCTGGTAACATTTGAGCGATCGCCACTGGCTGACTATCTGCCCAATCCTTCAAAGCTGAGAAGACAGCACCGTTACGCCAGATAGCAGCAACGCAGTCACTCACCATCAAAACCAAACGACGACCGCTAGGATCGATTAATTCGCGGGGATCATCTGTGATAGGTTAAGAAAACTGCACGTTTGTCAAGGGGGGTAGAGGAAAAG
>CAZZYE010000755.1:0-4380 GCA_964658145.1 uncultured Stigonema sp. | reverse complement strand
GGAACACGCCCCCCTTTTTAAGGGGGGTTGGGGGGATCTTCAGGCAGTAGACGTCACTAACGGAACCGTATTGGGGGCGCAGCAGTGCTGTGCCCTACAAATACCATGTGCAATCAACCGGATTTGATATTACTGGGGCGCTGTAATAAACCTTTACAAAACTCGGAAACACCTATATGTTAAAATTTTCAAGCCTCAAGGCGAGAGAAGAGAAACCGAAACCACCGACACCCAGCTGAGCCTCTACGCCACATCCCCATCCGGAACGCCCCCCAACTTAGACCAGTTTTTTTTATTTATCCCCAGACAATTTGCAGATTGAGGACAAAACCAGGTAAGACATCTTCCCCTGATAGTTCTGTTGGAGATTCTAAAACTTCTACCTCTTGTCCTAAACGATATATCTCTACTCGCCGGGTTTTTCGATCAATTAACCAGCCGAGTTTTACCTGATTATCTCTGTATTCTTGCATTTTTGCTTGTGTTTTTTGCAAAGTATCAGATGGTGACATTAACTCTAAAACAAAATCAGGAGCTATCGGGGGAAATTTCTCCTTTTGTTGGGGTGTGAGAGTATCCCATCTTTCTTGTTTTATCCAGGCTACATCCGGGGAACGTTCTGCACCATTAGGGAGTTTAAAGCCAGTTGAAGAATCAAACACTTTACCTAACTTAGTTTGTCGATTCCATATTCCAAATTCAATAATAATTTCAGCATTTCTGTTTCCTGTTTCTCCTCCCGTAGGGGACATAATAATCAGTTCTCCCTTGGCATTGCGTTCAAATTTCACATCAGGGTTTTTACGACAAAGTTCGTAAAATTGGTCGTCGGTTAGTTTAATTACGGGTGAAAGGTCTATAGTAAATGCATTCATTGCTTTCGTTATTTTTTTATCTAAAAAATTTATCACCAAACAATTTGCATATTGAGGACAAAACCCGGTAAGACATCTTCCCCTGATAGTTCTGTTGGAGATTCTAAAACTTCTACCTCTTGTCCTAAACGATATATCTCTACTCGCCGGGTTTTTCGATCAATTAACCAGCCGAGTTTTACCTGATTATCTCTGTATTCTTGCATTTTTGCTTGTGTTTTTTGCAAAGTATCAGATGGTGACATTAACTCTAAAACAAAATCAGGAGCTATCGGGGGAAATTTCTCCTTTTGTTGGGGTGTGAGAGTATCCCATCTTTCTTGTTTTATCCAGGCTACATCCGGGGAACGTTCTGCACCATTAGGGAGTTTAAAGCCAGTTGAAGAATCAAATACTTTACCTAACTTAGTTTGTCGATTCCAAATGACAAAATCAGCAGCTATTTCAACATTCCGGTTTCCTGTTTCTCCTCCGGTTGGGGACATAATAATCAGTTCTCCTTTGACATTGCGTTCAAATTTCACATCAGGGTTTTTACGACAAAGTTCGTAAAACTGGTCGTCGGTTAGTTTAATTACTGGTGAAAGGTCTATAGTAAATGCGTTCATTGGCAGCTAAGAGTAAGGATAAAATTATATATTGTATTTTAGCTACTTTTGCTGGCATGAGTAGACCATAATATGACCGTAGGGGCGGGGTCTCCCCGCCCCAGATAATATGGTCAATTCCATTGAAAACTGCTGTAACTTTTGAGAGACAATTGAATTCACCTCAAGTGTGACGATCGCATGAAATCTCTCATCTCTCGTATGCAGGCGGTGCAATCGCCGATCATTTCTGTGGTTGGCGAATTGATTAAAAACTGTCCTGGAACCATTTCTCTGGGACAGGGTGTTGTTTTTTACAATCCACCACCTGAAGCAATAGAGCTTTTGCCCAAGTTTCTTGCCGAACCAGCTAATAACTTATACAAAGCTGTTGAGGGAATTCCCCCATTGCTGACGGCACTGTCATCTAAACTGCAAGCCTTCAACGGTATAGATATTGATGATGACAACTGTATCGTCGTCACCGCAGGCAGTAACATGGCATTTATGAACGCTATTCTGGCTATCACCTCGGTGGGAGATGAGATTATTCTCAATACGCCCTACTATTTCAACCATGAAATGGCAATTACAATGGCGGGTTGTCATCCAGTGTTGGTGAAAACGGATGAAAATTACCAACTGCGTCCAGAGGCGATATCACTCGCCATTACCTCAAAAACACGGGCGGTGGTAACGATTTCCCCAAATAATCCGACTGGGGCTGTTTATTCAGAAGCGGTTTTGCAGCAAGTTAATCAAATTTGTCGCGATCGCAGCATTTACCACATCAGCGATGAAGCTTATGAATACTTTACTTACGATGGGGTAAAGCATTTTTCCCCAGGTGCATTTGCTGGAAGTCGTGAGCATACTATTTCCCTCTATAGCCTTTCCAAAGCATATGGTTTTGCTAGCTGGCGCATTGGCTATATGGTGATTCCCAAAAATATGCTTGTCGCTGTCAAAAAAGTCCAGGATACGATTTTAATTTGCCCACCAGTAGTTTCCCAGTATGCAGCATTGGGAGCACTGCAGGCATTCATAGGACTACTTGAAAACAAATATTGCCGCGATCGCCCAAGTGCGTTCCTGTGCGATCGATTCCCTCAAGCGTCTGCAAGGCTTATGTACCATTACCCCAGCTAATGGCGCTTTCTATTTTTTCCTCAAAGTTCATACTCATATCGATCCCTTTGAGTTAGTCACTAGACTCATCCAAGAACATCAAGTAGCGGTGATTCCTGGTACAACCTTTGGGATGAATGACGGATGTTATCTGCGTGTCGCTTACGGTGCACTTCAAAAAGAGACTGCAACAGTAGGAATTGAGCGATTAGTGCGGGGTTTGCAGACAATCTTACTGCCTTGCGACAACTTAGCACTCTAGGAAAGAGAAGATGACTATTGTTATGGAGATGTCCACAAATCACACATTTTGTGAAAAAGTCAGAAAAGCAAGTATCTTGCAGAGTTGGGGAGATGGGGTATAAAAGTACAAAAATGAGGAGAATGAAAACAAATACTTGAAATTTGGATAAAATATGAGTTTTTCAAGTAATGAAACTGCTAGCACTAACCAGTTACGAACTAAGCGAATCATATCAATAGATATGTTGCGTGGACTGGTGATGGTGTTAATGCCGCTAGATCATGTGCGAGATTTTTTCACTAATGTTCGCTTCAGCCCTACAGACTTGACCCAAACGAACGTACCTCTGTTTCTCACTCGCTGGGTAACTCATTTGTGCGCCCCCACATTTATATTTCTGGCTGGGGTTGGAGTCTATCTTTACTTTGCGAACAGACCGCAAAGCAAGCAAGAACTCTCGGGGTATCTGATAATTCGTGGACTGTGGTTGGTGTTTCTAGAGTTAACAGTGGTACGTATGGGGTGGATATTTGACCCTACCTACTCTTTTACGGGAGTGGGGGTACTATGGGCAATCATTGGTCACAAGCTAAAACTATGCAATATTTGTCAATACCTCTAAAGAGATAAATAGACTACTGATTTTGAAGAAATCGTGGGGTAATATTTGCAGTGATGAAAAATCATGTGAAACTCGATTGAGACAAGTAATTGAGCGATCGTGAGGAACCGTGAGGTGAGCGCCAATCGAAAAATTAACACCTCAATTAATGGCTTTAACTTTAAGTGTTGGTGAAGCTGAATTTAGGCGGATTAATAGACTAGAAGATATCACGTCAGACCCTGGTGTAACTGCTGAAGGTATAATGAATATTTGTCACGTTTTTATGTAGAAGATAGCTTTTTGTATTGAATTTTCTATTGCTACCTGCCCTACGCCCCTAATAATGCCGTAAGAGTACCCTTACCAAAGAGGTAGGGGAATTTGTGCATATTAGGGGCTTTGGCAGCATTGTAGTAGGACATCGGGGTGCAATTAGTAAAACTGTGGAGGGGGTCGGGGAACTATAATGATCAAACAAGTATTGTACTAAGTAATTATACTTATGGTTAAGTTAGACGATTCAGAGGGATAAATATTTTTAATCGTCTTAAATATGAGAAAATTTGAACTGATTTAAGATTTAATTAATATGCGTTTAAATAGTAAATTACTTTCTATTCGTAAGTCTATCTTCACACTCATCCTTTTGGGTAACTTTGGTTTTACAATGGGTACAATTGTTACTAACTTTGGTATTTCAATCTACACATTCTTGAGATATAAAAAAGTGTGTGAACAGTTAGATCCAAAGACTTATGATTATTGTATGGTAAACAACAAACGTATTCAACAGTTAGTCAAAGATCGTAAGTGTACAGGATGTGACCTATCAAATATTGATTTATCAAATAATATAGGCTCACTCTATATCTTAGATGACCTTTACTTATCAAAAACAAACTTATCTGGAGCTAACCTATCAGACCAAAACTTATTAAGATC
>CAZZYE010000754.1:0-4390 GCA_964658145.1 uncultured Stigonema sp. | reverse complement strand
GCGGCTGATGATTGGTATCAGCAAAGCGATCATCCTTACGTGCAGGCGATCGCTCAGATACTTGACAAACTAGTCAATTTGCCTTATATGGAAAAGTTAGAATTTCTAATTTCTCCCGGTGTTGATCCCCTGAGTAACTTGCAAGTGCAACTGGACCGACAAACTTTCTCCGCAGGTACTCTGCCTTCATCCATTTGCTGCGAACATTTAGAGACTCAAAAGATTTATAGTTTTAGTCCATAGTTATTGGACTTTGGACAAATAAAAAAAGGTTCGCGTATTTTTGCGAACCAAAAATCTGCATCACAAATTGCATTACTTCCTCTGGCTACCACAACCAATGTTATGGTTGGTCAATTAACTCAGAGCGATAGTGGAGAATTAAGCATGTTAACGCGCCAACTGGGAAAGAATGGTCCAAAGGTATCAGCAATCGGTCTTGGCTGTAGTGGCATGTCAAATGTCTATGGACCAGCAGATCGGCTTGAGAGCATCGCAACCATTCACGCCGCTCTTGATGCAGGCATTACGTTGCTAGATACTGGCGATTTCTACGGTATGGGTCATAATGAGCTGTTGCTGCGCGAGGCTTTGGCAGGGGGACGGCGAGAAAAGGTCTTTATTGCTGTTAAATTTGGTGCGCTACGGTCTCCTGACGGCAGTTTCATTGGTTTTGATGGTCGTCCTGAAGCGGTAAAGACCTCACTTGCCTATACGTTGCAGCGCTTAGGAACAGATTATATCGATCTTTACCAGCCAGCCCGGATTGATCCGACGGTGCCGATTGAGGATACAGTCGGGGCGATCGCTGAAATGGTACAAGCTGGATATATTCGTTACATTGGCTTGTCTGAAGCGGGGGAACAATCTCTACGGCGAGCACATGCTGTTCATCCGCTGACTTGGCTACAGATTGAATATTCACTCATGAGCCGTAGTATTGAGGACAAAATTCTGCCGACAGTCCGCGAGCTAGGTATCGCGATCACAGCCTATGGCGTACTCTCACGAGGTTTGTTGAGTGGTCATTAGTCGCAAGCATCTTCTGAGAAAGGGCAGGATATAAGGAGCCATCTGCCACGCTTTTCTGGAGAAAATTTGCGGCAAAATTTGTCGCTGGTCGAAGCGCTACGCAGCGTTGCGTCAGAGCAGAATGTCACTGTGGCGCAGGCAGCAATTGCCTGGGTTTTGTCGCAAGGTGGCGACATCGTTCCGCTCATTGGTGCGCGGCGTCGCGAACGATTGCAGGAAGCACTCGGTGCTCTAGACCTACAACTAACGAATGACGAACTTGCCCGGATTGAGGCAGCAGTTCCAGCAGGTGCAGTGGCTGGCGATCGCTATGCTGCAGATCAAATGGCAATGTTGGATAGTGAGAAGGGTTAAGAAACGCTATAGTATATCATATTAGTAAACCTGTATCACAACATCCTCTGCTCAAACAATAGAAAATAATGACAATTCGACAACCACGCTACAGCAAAGAAGAATTTGCGCAACTCGGTGACGCAATCTACGAGCATGATATTCTTTCACAAGTTGAAAGAGATAACGCAGGCAAAATTGTCGCAATTGATATTGATACAAGAGCATGGGAAATCGATACCGATGAAATCGCTGCTTGTAGTCGCCTTGAGGCACGTTACCCAGATGCTCAGATATGGATTGTACGTGTTGGTTCTCGGCATGTCCGTCGATTTGGGGGAAGTCACTCTCACAAACCCTCATGATTACCGGAAATGTCAATGCAAACTATGAGCCAATTATCTACGTAGCAATTTGCGATTTTAACACTCAAGTACACAAGTTCAAAGCGATTGTGGATACAGGCTTTGACGGGTGGCTAAGCTTACCACCAGATAAAATTGCAGCACTAGGATTGACTTGGAAGCGGCGCGGAAGGGCGATATTGGCAGACGGTAGCGAAAGCATTTTTGATGTGTATGAAGCGGTTGTGGTTTGGGATGATGAATTTTTGACAATTCCAATTGATGAAGCAGACTCAGAACCACTCGTTGGAATGTCGTTGATGGAGGGTTATGAATTAACGGTACAAGCCGTAATTGGTGGAGCAGTAAAACTCAGGAAGCTACCAATGGTTTAACATTGTACTGGATATGAGAATGTTTCAAATGTTGGCTGTGGAGCGATACTCATGTTGTAATGCTCTAAAATGGCGTCTCTACCTGTATATGGAGGGTTTCTCCTAAATGTGGATGCTCAAAGCAAAGTTCCCTTGCATGTAAATGTAACCGACTTGCCACTGCACGACATCCATAAAGACGATCGCCCAAGATGGGTATCCCCAGTCCTCTCGAATCAGCAGCATGAACTCTCAGCTGATGGGTGCGCCCTGTTAGAGGCATAAATTCTACGCGAGTGTAGTTTCCCTCTCTCGCCATTACGAGTAAGCGAGTTAAGCTAGGTTTTCCGTACTGCCAATGGACTTGCTGATAAGGGCGATGCTGAGGATCTCCCCACAGAGGTAATTCAATTACACCTTGGTCAATTGTTACCAAACCGGAAAGCACCGCTTCATAAACCTTGCGCACCTGCTGTTTCTGAAACTGCCAACTTAGTTGGCGATAAGTTTGTCGATCGCGTGCTAGCAGAAGAATGCCAGACGTATCCTGGTCCAACCGATGCACGGCATTAAGCAACATGCCATCCGGTAAGAGATGACGCAAACGACTCTCGACGCTGTCTTGGCGATCGCAATAACGACCCGGAACCGATAGAAGTCCTGCAGGTTTATTTACCACAATCAACCATTCGTCTTCATAAAGAATGGGTAAAGAAACCTCTCCCCAAACCCCTCCCCTGCTTGGGGAGGAGCTTTCTCCCCCTTCCCTATTAGGGAAGGGGGCAGGGGGGTTAGGTCGCAATCCTGACAGCAAAAACCCCATCAATGGCTGACAGCGTTGCGCACAAGCCCCGTAAAATTCTCCCTGGATTTTGTCCTGATCGGTGGAGGACGGTCCCCACCAAAACTCTGCCATTGCCAATGGTTTGAGATTATGCGTCGCCGCATAGTGAAGCAGCTTTGGGGCACAACAGTCTCCTGTCCCTGTAGGCAGACCAAACGGCATCAACTGCTGCAACGATCGCGACTGCCCTGAAAAATTTGTAAGAGAGTAAGCAGCATGCATTTGAGCCTGAAGTTGGCGGGACAATTCTTTACGCTGTTGTTTCAGTTCGCAAATTCGCGCATCTGCTGCTTCAATCAACTGCTTAAGCGGCTGCAACGCTTGTTCTTGTTGGCGTTTGAGTATTCGTCGCTCAATTCCATCCCGACGACTTTCTTCATCAAGTTGTTCTAGGGCAGCAGTGAGTGCATCGACCGTCAGGGTTTCACAGAATATCTGACGCTTTTCGTGTCTTTGGTGTTTGCAATCTCGATGGCGATTGCTCATTTGTTGCAGACGCAGATCAAACTCGCGCTGATGCGTTTCGTACTGCTGTCGTTCTGGAAGTTGCTTAAGGGTAATGAGTTCCTGCTTAATTGCGTCCAATTCAGCCAGTGTGTAGGTTGACTCTAGGGCAACTTGGTCTTGTCCTGGAATGGGCGGCACCCATCCCTCAACCACGCTGCAACCATTAAGCAATCCGGAGAAAGCTTTGAGTATCCGTTGTTCGCCCAACTCTAGTTCAACCAGCAATACCCCATACATCTTGCCCTCACAGGCGTAACACTCAGCCCTGTCAAGGTATTGCATTAAACTGCTAGCGATCGCCTCGCACATTGAGGTCCGGGGCAGTCTCAGTAGTTCGCCGCTTTTAGGACAACGCCCTTCGTAGTAATAGCTAGGAGATGAGTCGCTGACAGCAGAATTGGAGTCAATGAAATCTGAAAGCGCATGTAAAACCACCATAGTGTCCGTTCTACGATTCGTCTAAATGTTCTGCTAAAGAGCGATACAAATTGATGATGTGACTGTCAGCTAAGCTGTAATAAACATTGCGACCTTCACGACGATAACTAACTAAACGCATCGCTTTTAATAATCGCAGTTGATGAGAAACGGCTGATTCTGTCATTTTCGTTAACGCAGCTAGATCGCAAACACACAACTCTTGGTTTACTAAAACTGATAGAAGGCGCAGACGGTTTGTATCTGCCAGCACCCCAAAGACTTCCGCCATCTGCTGCGCCTTGGCTGTTGGTAAAATTTGCGACTGATAAGAACGTACATTATCTAGATGTACCAAATGGGTGTCACATTTTGGCACATCAGGACTTTGGAGTTTCGCCTCGTCTTGCTTGTTCATCGCTTTTCGTACAAGTAATGGTTATCAATTCCAATTTTAATTAAAATTCAAACTTTGAACACTTGAGTAGTTTTTCTATTGTCGTTTATAATACGATACGGTTCAGTTAAAGCTTTGATCC
>CAZZYE010000753.1:3374-4391 GCA_964658145.1 uncultured Stigonema sp. | reverse complement strand
TAGGGTGGGCACTGCCCACCAAAACCCGGATACGGTGGGCAGTGCCCACCCTACGCGTATTTCTAGAATTTTCACCTATGTAATAGGATTGCTATAGTACAAACTTGTGCAGCAATTTTCACTAAGGTAGTATATCTAACTCCTGAAGAATTTTGGAGCATGGGAAGGAGAAAATGAATACCTTGGTAGGGGCACGGCAATGCCGTGCCCTTACAAGATGTGTCGCATTATTTAATGAAATTGGTATAACTTCTGACTCCCCTTGAGAACCAATACAAATTTCTTGTCAGTTTATTATAAATACTTGCCTACTCCTGCATAGTCGTGTTAGGAATCGCACAGGAATTGAAGTAGCTTAACAAGAGTTACGGGGCTTGAACGATGAACGCACTAACTTTACAGTGGCACGATGCAGGCAAAGAAAAAACTCAGAAAATTTATGAACAACAACCCAGTAAAAATCATGGTACTGTCCGCATCGGTCGCGACCCACTCCGGTGCGACATTGTTTTGAGTCACCCTACCGTATCGGGTCTGCACGTAGAAATCTATTTTCAATCCTCTGGGCAGCGCTTTTTTGTCAGGAATTTGCGCGAACAAAACCCCCCCCTTGTAGACGGAAAACAACTGCTTGGGGGTGAATTCGCTTTAAGCGAAGGCAGCATTATTTATTTGGGACAACAGGAACTTAAAGTTACTGCCGTTTCCATCCCTGCAGCCTACACCGTTCCAGAAACAATTTTGACAGCAACGCAACCACAGGCGGTAAATCCCCAACTAGTAACACCGATCGCACAGCACTACCCCCAAGTACAAGTGGTACATCATAACCATCCACGGACACCCCCTATACAGCCGCAAGGGGTTTATGGGTTAGAGTGTCCCAGATGTCATAAAGTTTCCACTGTTGAGTATCTGCAAGTTGGTTGTCCCTGGTGCGGCACTTCTTTGGCTGCAGCAGTTAGTGTTTTGGTTAGTAGTTAGTGGTTAATTGCTAATGGCTAATGGCTAATGGCT
>CAZZYE010000753.1:0-3364 GCA_964658145.1 uncultured Stigonema sp. | reverse complement strand
ATGCATTATGACTAATATACAAATTCAATTGAGTTGGGACGATCCAGCAACGGGAGAACGGCGCGAACCACGCTTGAGTGTGCCGATCGCCTTTGGCAGAGAATTTGCTCGGATGCCAGTAGAAATCAGGGGACAGCCTGTGGCGCGAATGTTGCTCAATAGTAGTGAGGTTTCTCGTTACCATACCCTCATCGACTGGGAACAAAACCAGTTGGTGGTCATTGACCAAAACAGCGCTAATGGCACCGTTGTCAATGGTCAACGTCAGACTCGTTGGGTTCTGGCTGACGGCGATACTTTGCAAATTGGACCATACATAATTACTCTAAACTTTGGCGCGAACGCACCTGCACCAACCAAGAGCCTCAATTCTACTATTCAATTCAACCCCAATACCGATCTACCAGACCCTAGCTTGCCTCCACCTCGACCTGTAACACCACTAGGGAGCAATTTCCCGCCACCAGTGTTTCAGGCACAAAAAGTTGTTGTGCAAGCAGTTCATGCCACGGGTTTACCAGTGGATGAATGTGACTATGCTGCTATTGGGGCTGGACTAGGTAGCTTTATGTGGGTAGATTTATTGAGAATCGGTGGTGTAAAACTTGACAATATTGTGGCATTGGGATTGGAAAAAGAGCCTTATGCGCGATACAAGCGCCTTTGTCTCAATTCACAAATTCCCTTACGTGAAAGACTACGATCAAATTCTGACTCTTGTCCTGATAATATTTGGGGTTGGCCCAGTTATGCTTGGCGGGAGGCTTGGCATGACTTCACTCAAGGTCAGATCAACACAGCGCTAAAGTATTTGTGGCAAGTATTTGCCGAACCGACATTTGCCGAAACTTATACACCTCGTGCCAGCAATGTTTTTAACTCTATAGATCGAGAGGCAAAGCGCATCGGTTGGGAGCAAATTTATCGCTATGGGCGAGTGCGAGGGATACGCAAAACTGATGATGGCAGGTATTGTGTAGCTTATTCACGCGGACCTGGAAATCATGCTTTTTTAGTTGCTCGTTATTTGCATTTGTCAACTGGCTATCCAGCAATTCAGTTTCTTCCAGATTTGCAAGCTTACAGAGAAAAATATCAAGACTTTAAGTCTGTGGTGAATGCTTATGAAGCTCACGACCATGTTTATGAGCAGTTAGAGCAGCAGGGTGGTAAGATATTGATTCGAGGACGGGGGATTGTCGCTTCCCGGATTGTGCAGCGAATTTATGAAGCACGACAGCGGAATCGAAATATTACAGTTTTGCATTTGATGCGATCGCCTAAACCCCAAGGTAATAAATTCCAGAAAACGCAACGCCTAGTTAAAAATCATTACGAATTTCAACCATTCAATTGGCCTAAAGCCTGTTGGGGTGGTGAATTGAGGGAAATGTTGGAACTCGCTCCTCCTGATGAACGCAAACGCTTACTATCAGACTGGGGCGGTACTACCACCGCCGATCGCCGTGACTGGCAGCAGATCACAGAGCTTGGGTTAAGAGAAGGCTGGTATAAAATTGAGTTCGGTGAGGTGCAACTCGTGGAACGCGATGCCCAAAAACGTCCCATTACCCATATTCAGCAACAAGGCTTTGGGCAAATGACGCTAGACGCTGACTTTATTGTTGATGCCACTGGACTTGATGCCAAGGTGGAGGCAAGTCCTCTGTTGGACGATTTGGTTAAACATTATAACCTACCGTTGAATCACTTAAGTCGCTTGGTGGTGGCAAATAATTTTGAGTTGGTAGAAATGCGTAATGGTAAAGGTCAAATATATGCAGCTGGGGCAATTACCTTAGGTGGTCCCTATGCAGCAGTTGATAGCTTCCTCGGTTTGCAATATGCTTCCCTGTGTGCAGTGGATAGTCTTGCTGCTGCCCATGCGCTTGGGTTAGATCGCTTAAATGCCTTGAATTCTTTTAGGCAATGGTGTTCGTGGGTGTTAAATCAATCACCTTAACTTTTGAGAGGTAAGCGCACTTGCAAGCAAGTGGGGAGGTAAAAAGAAAAAAAGATTAACCTTCATGGTATAGAAATATATAGAATCTTTTAAAGATATAAAATTTAACCTTTTAAGATGCAAACATTTGTAACACATTCCGCAATGCAGTCTTCAGTTGTATCCAATCGTTGTCAGCCTTTGAAGATTGTGGCACTGGGGGATAGCTTAGTTTATGGATTTGGCGATCCACAAGGAGGAGGATGGGTCGAACAACTGCGGCGGAGATGGATGTTACCCACCTCCGCAGGTCATACTGTATATAATTTAGGTGTGCGGGGCGATCGCATCCAGCAAGTGGCGCAAAGACTAGAAGTTGAATTTCGTCATCGGGGCGAACTGCGAAATCGCGTTCCAGATTTGATTATTCTTTCAGTCGGTGTGAATGATTCAGCACGGGTAAGTCGGACAAATGGACGAAATTGTACACAATTTGACATTTTTCAATCCCAAATCACTTCCCTGCTGGAACAAGCACAGCAACTTTGTCCCGTGCTATTTGTGGGTATGGTCCCAGTTGATGAAGCCAAGATGCCATTTCTGGATTGCTTTTACTACAGCCATGTAGAGCAGTACCGTTATAAAGAAGCTACTAAACTCGCCTGTACCAAACAAGGAATTCCCTATCTCGATATTTTTCAAAAATGGATGGAGTGCAGTGAAAACTGGAGAATCAAACGCTTAAGCAGCGATGGACTTCACCCGAATACACTAGGTTATCAAACCTTGTTTGAGGATGTCATCGGTTGGGAGGCGATTGCTCCCTATAATTGCATGTCCTGCTATTAACTAACTTGATCCTATGGATACAATTCCCACTACTTTATAGCAGTTTTAAATGGAATTGACCACGTTGTCAGGGCGCGGAAACCGCGCCCCTACGGTTAGATTGTGGTCTACCCAAATGCTAAAATTAAAAATCTGAAATTGTCTATAGCAATCCGTGGAGGAGACGCTTACACCTCTGCCTTGTCTCCCAAGTCCTCCTTGTCTCCCTTGTCCCTATATGACTCCCACTTTATTGGGTCGCTGGCAAACTCGACTATTCCTACTTTTTACTGTAGGTGTATTGGTATCCATACCCTTGGCGATGGGTTTCATTGCTTCCAGTCCTGGCATAGTTTATTTTTGGATACTTGCCTATGTCGCCATCTTTGGCAGTTGCTGGGATGTAGTTTATAATCAACTGCAAAAGTACCGTTGGGATAGGGACTGGCCTGCAGTTTATCAACTGTTTGCGGGTCTTTGGGAAATGGTGTTTATCTGGTTTGGGGTAGGGGTATTTCGCTTCTTACCTCTTCCCCAAGAGGTTTCGCTCTCAGTTTTTCTCCTGCATTATAGTTTGGTGTGGCTAGCAGTTTT
>CAZZYE010000752.1:0-4401 GCA_964658145.1 uncultured Stigonema sp. | reverse complement strand
TGACTAAATAATCCAGCGTATCTTTATGTTCGGTAAAGATAAGCAGTTTCATCTTCGGGTCTTGGAATATTCCCTTTTGAGTAATAACTTCCTTAAGTTTTACCAACTTAGATTCAACTTCTCGTTCTTCTAAAGTTTTAGCTTGGGCGATTAATTTATTTAATTGCAGTATTTCTTGCTGAAGTGCGGTAGGGTCAATTGAGGCGACAACTCCTTCTAAATCTCCGAGAATTTTTTGCTGTTCTGCTTCAGTCAATTCATCAAAATCTTCAGGAATTTTCTTATTAATCTGCTCTTGGCGATCAGCCTCTGGGTCTGACAATATTCTTTGACGTTTGTCCCGCATTCGCTCCAAACTGCGCCGCACCGCATAAATGCTGGAAGCAAAGCGCCGTTGCAACATTGCCATTGTAAAGCCCAAAGCTCTACCACGCGCCGAATCATCAGTAGAGGCTTTGATGGACTGGTCATCAACATAAGTTGTTAAATCGTCGTAAAAGTCTAACTCTTCCGCATCAATTTGAAAATCAATAGTTTCGACTTTGCGGTTGGTAAACAGCTTCTTAACAATACCTGTTTCTGATTCTGGAAAAGTGACGAGGGCTTCTTTAGTACGACGCAGATAAAATGGAGCGTTATTGCGCTGCATTGCTTCCTCCAGACTTTTGACATCCCCGTATACATCGCGGTCTAAAAGTTCTAGAAATAAACAGAAGTTCTTCGGGTCGCCTTTGTGGGGCGTTGCAGTCATTAATAAGTAGTGATCGGTGAGTTTTGAAAGTTCTTCACCCAGTTTGTAAGCTAAAGTTTTATCATCGGAACTATGGGCGCTCATTTTATGAGCTTCGTCCACAATAATTAAGTCCCAGTTACTTCTTAATAAACTGTCTTTAGCATCTTCAATGCGGGAAACCCATGATAGTGAGGTAATGACCTGATGCTTCTCTTTCCAGGGGTTAGAACCGTAATTAGCTCGCAGGACATCGCCACGAATGATTTCAAAATCTTCCCGAAATTTGTCTTTAAGTTCTCTCTGCCATTGAAATGTGAGGTTGGCGGGGGTAATAATTAAGGTGCGTTTGACCAATCCCCGGACTTTAAGTTCTTTCAGCAGCAGTCCTGCCATAATGGTTTTACCAGCACCAGGGTCATCAGCAAGTAAAAACCGGATGCGGGGTTGTTTCAGAAAATAGTTGTAAACTGCTTCTAGTTGATGGGGGAGGGGATCAACACGAGCGATCGCGAGGGCAAAGAAAGGGTCATATTCGTAGGCTAGACCCAAGCGCAAAGCTTCGACACCCAAACGAAAATGCAGGGAATCACCATCAAAAGGTTCTTTATCTGGAGTTGCTTGCAGTTGTGCTATCTGAGAAGGGTTGAGAATGAGTTGGTGAACTTGGTTAGTGTTGAGTCCTTGACCAATGAGTTTTACTGATACGCCCATCGGAGTGACTATCAATACTTGTATGGGTTCGCTGATGATAGAACCTGTAACGATTACGTTGGGCTTAAGTTGGTCGATTTGCATGATTTACGCTTGCCCTAGATACTGATAGCAGTGAGAAAATTGACTGTTGAACGCACTGCTTCAGCAACCTTGGACTGTTCTGCTACTTGTCAGGTTATATCTTATATTTTGGTACTTTGACGAGTATAGTCCAGACAGCTTTTATATCAACAATAGAATCAGGACTAGTGAGGCAGAAGGCGATCGCCTAATCAATATTGGCATCTGGGTGCAACCCGGTGAGGAGCGAGGGGGAAAAGATGGAAGGATGAACATGGTCTAATTTGCCGATTAAACTGCGTCATCTACAAAACAGCCAAATTATCTCTGATAGGCTGTAACCAAACTGGAAGCCCCAGCCTCGGTGAAGCAGGCTGAGGTACTTCACAAGAACGCCTATGAGACGCAAAGCCCCACCGTCTTACGGTAGGGTACTTCACAACTTGTGCTACACTGGTGTCATTCGCTTGTGAGTGCGCAATTTTCCTCGCAGATTTACACCCCTCGAAACTCCTGTGATGCCCCCCATGATGGGGGTTTCATTTATTTGTGGTAGTGCAGTGGTCGAACCAATGTGCTTGCTCAATACCGCCATCTGTGGGCGATCCACATCACCAATTGGTTCTAGTGAGACGAGATCACCCCACCACGGTCCGGCTGCCCAGTAGGTCCAGCCCAGCCAGACATCAGCATTGTTATCGATGTAGCTCAGCATGTTGTCGAGAGCATTATAACAGGTATCATTAGGCCCACCGGAGAACTCACCTAGGAAGCCCCGCTTACCATTTTGCTTGAGCCATGCGGTCATCTCGGCGAGTTTCTCTGCACCGATTGTCGTGCTGACACACTGCTCGGTTGTACCTGAAAAGTCGCTGTCCAAGTACTGGTGAACCTCAAAAGCATAGTTGTTGCCTGGGTCGGTGATAGTAAGCATCACCGTAGCGTTGGATGTGCCATACCATGACTGGTTCCAGCTATGTGCACCAGTCCAAGCATTACCAGGGACAAGGATTAGGTTAGTCGCCCCAGTGTTACGAATAGCTTGGATGGCGGTGTTGGCATCATCACGCCAGAGTTCAGTCGGCATATCATGTGGCTCATTCATCAAACCAAATATCACCCGATTATTGCTCTTGTAAAGGGTTGCCAGCTTGCTCCAAAAGTCAGCAAAAGCGCTGGCTGGCAAATCCTGACCGATGAGACCACCGTAGTAACGAGCGTAGTTGTGCGGATCGAGCAATACCGTTGCTCCCTTGCTGGTGGCATAGCTCACAAAGTTGTCTATGCGTGCAAGTTCATTTGCATCAAAGTTGGCGAACTGTTGCTGTTGCAATCGCTCCCAGCGGAACGGCAGTCGAAAGATGTTCATGCCCTTACCCATGAAATAATCGACCTCGGCATCGGTAGGGTAGATGTAATCCTTGCCGAAAGTACCGGGTAGGACGCCTTCGCCAAAGTCGGCACCAGCAAGGTTGACGCCGACGTAGGGAACCGATGCCGCGTTTGCCACGTCAATGAAAGCGTGAGGATGTTGTGACAAAATTACCAACAGGGTCGTGGCAGCGCTAATCCACAGTTGCGATAGATATCTGGAAGCCTTAAGGTGTCGCTTTCTCAGTCGCTGACACCGCGAAGTCATTTCTTTGATTGGGTTCAGCAAGGCTACACCGAAAACAGTTGCAGATGAAGCCAAGTGATTTAATTTAAGCATGTTAGAAACATCACCATAACGAATGTAATCAAATGCAGCGGGTATTAATTTTCCTGCAGCCTGATCGAAAGTGATGGTAAAGCACCCAGATGTGAGTCGTCGTGGTACAAATTTTTCAAAAATTTTGCGTTCATCCCTTGTGGCTGATTCAACCTGAGAACCAACCATTTACTACGAAGGGTATTTACAACTCACGTAGTGTATTAGGGTGTCTGCCGAGATACGTGTATTTTGGGACACGTTGTTAAGTTTTATTGCGTTGTTTGCTTTTTTGATTTACTGACTTGCCCAAAGAACGATCAAGGATTGATCGGAATTTTGCACGATAAAATAAGCGCGTTCACCCCTTTCAATTGCTTACGCTTGCTCATTAATGGGCTTTTTTGGGAACTTTGTCATTGTTCGTGACTGCTACAGTTCGGCTGCGGAAACAACCGTAAATCAAGGGTTTTGATAATCTGCGTAAAAAAAGTTTACAACGTGTCCCAAAATGCACGTATCTCGGCGATCGCCCTCCTCTTTCCCAACGGTTAACCGTGGGATAAGTGACGCCCAATTTAGCTGCAAATTTTTCTTGGGTTAGACCAGTTGAAAGCCGGAGTTCACTTGGGAGTTGCCCAACTTCTGGTTGTTTGATTATCAAGGGTTTTTGATCGTCATTTAGTTTAAGAATCACCACATAGAATGACGTAGTGAGTGATATAACAGCTATATTAGCTACATAAATTTTCCAATGTCTCTAAGTAAAGTACGGAATTTTTCAATAGCTAGAGTTCGACGTTTTGCAGAGTCTGAGCTATGTAATACCAGTTCTATGTGAAGTTGCCATAAATCAGATCCCCCCAACCCCCCTTAAAAAGGGGGGCTAAGAGAGAATATTTAGCGCAGCTTCATGGAGAAACGGTATAAATACAACATTTCCCTGCTTAACTGTTCGTACTTGAACATCAAACACTGTTAACATTGCTAGTCTATACGTAAAAAAAAATGTATTAATAATTACAATTAAATAACAAGAGGTTCTTTTTCACGCTCCGTACTCTGCAACTATCGAAAGCATTTTGCCTTGCTGAGTTTGGCACACCCATCACAATACTGCTCGGATAAGACGAGTTCCACATTAGTTTCTGATCCCCCCCGAAGTTTGCCCGGAGGGTTTCCCTCCTTGCAACTTCTCTCCGCC
>CAZZYE010000751.1:0-4406 GCA_964658145.1 uncultured Stigonema sp. | reverse complement strand
TTACCCTGTGCAATCTGTTCCGCTGATTCAACGACTTGCGGCAACTGTCGCTTCAGAGGCAAACCAATCCGTAGACCAACAATGATGGTGGAAAGGATTGCTAACGCAGTAGTCATCCAAGCTACCGTGAGCATGAATTGCTGAGCTTGTTGAAGTTCCTGGTTGCGCTGATTCACGATAGCTTCTACCTGTTGGCTGAACTGCTGTCGCATCGTGTCAATATTTCGCGATTTACTTGCATCAAGTTGTTGAGTTGCCTCTACTAGCTTATTATTATCAATGAGATTGAAAGCTTCTTGAAAGATGTCATGTAATTTGTTACCTTCTGCAATTAGCGTGTTCTCTGGTGTAATCAGAGTATTCGTAATATCTTCGTGTTGAGGGATAGTAGTAGACTCTCTTAGCGCTTGAGCATGTTGATTGAAAGATTCGTATGTGGCATTAAAGATAGTTTTGAAGCTTTGGTCTTTGGGAAAAAGTGCATACCCTCGCGCAGATCGTAACATCCTAGAAATGTCATAAGACGTTTGCTCGAATTCTTGACGGGTTGCTTGTAGGTGAGAGATTACATTTTGTAAATCAAAGACTTTTTGACTCATGAAGGCAGTTGTCAAACCTTGCACAATTAAGAAAGCTAAGGGAACTGAATATCCGATGAGAAAGCGGTTGGCAATTTTATTCAACATTTTGCAATATGACTCTTCTATGTAACGTAAGTTGCACGTTGGCATTTGCCTGATACACCCAAACCCCATCCTAATTGATAGGTAAGTCCTGATCCCTGAAGCGAGCGCTTACCCTTGCATGCCATTCGGTTTTAGGTTAAATTGCCCATATTAAAACTTAACTTTAACCAATTAGCCAGTACAAGCAAGTTGCTTTAACAGCATCTCCCATTCGTGTAAAAAAAAATCAAACACACTCAATTTTTCTACAAATGTGCCTCATTATACTAAAAATTGCTAAATTCGAGTATATTATGTATAATCTATACTAAATATTGTCAAATCTTTAGCTGACCACCGAGTCAACTACCTACACGAACCCTTCGGGGTAAGTGTAGGCTTGTGGAAAACCAAGCTTAGGCTTGGCTCGTGATACACAAGCGCAAGAGTTGGTTAGGGCACGAATGAGGGTCGCTGCACCCGTTACCACTAAGTTCTGAGATTTGGTAGGGCTACAATTCCGGATATTTCCCTAGTTCGGATCGCTGTATTGCCCAGTTGCGAATGGGAGACAAGCCTACCGAATTGCCCGGAGGGACAGGCACGAGTCTAAAAACAAGTAATTGGGTTATCCCCATGAATCAAACAACACGAATACCAGTAATAGACCCAAGCGGAAAACCGCTAATGCCCACAACTCCCGCCAGAGCGCGTAAGTGGATGGCATCAGGTAAAGCGGTGGGCAAGCGCAACAAATTAGGTGTGTTCTATGTGCAACTGACTCAAAAACCATCGGGGTACGAGACACAAGAGGTTGTTGCCGGAACAGACAGAGGAAAAGCGTTTACAGGTATCGCTTTTCAAACAAAGTTAGCAACCATTGCATTGTTCCACCTTGTTATTCCAGGCTTTTACAAATCCAAGAAGAAAAGTCTAGACCGTCAGTCGGTCAGGGGCAAGATGGACAAAAGAGCGGAGTTAAGACGCACCCGTCGGGGTCAAAGAATAGACCGTTCTAAGCCATTCAAAGAGCGCAACCATAGACAGAAGCGTTTTGCTAACCGTAGAGGGAACAAAGTCTCACCATCTATCAAAGCCAATCGGCAGATGGAACTACGGGTATTGACTGAGATGGCGAGGCTATTGCCCCTGACTGAAATTAGGGATGAGGCTTGCGGCGGTAATACTCAGACGAATGGTCGCTCCCTTTCACCTGTAACAGTTGGTCAAGAATGGTTTAGAGCGCAAGCTTCATCAATTGCGCCCATAACCGAGATAGATTCGTTGGAGACGGGTAAGTACCGTGACCGATTGGGGCTGGTCAAAGACCGTAAGGATAAATCAAGGCAAACCCAAGAAACTCATGCAAACGATGCTATAGCACTAGCGGCAACTGTATTCATGGACTACAAAGCATTCAGCACTGCTAATACCCACGGGCATGAGTGGATTGGAGGATGTAAGGTTACACCAGCACCGTTCATTGTGCTAACTCGCCCTAAACTGTTCCGGCGTAAGCTTCACCAAGAAAACTATTGTAAGGGTGGCATCCTTAAGCGCCAAGGTGGAACAATTACGCCTTTTGTGTTCCGCTCAGGCGATTATGTCGAAGTATCCCAAAAAGGAGGTGTTGTACGTGGTTGGATTGGTGGATTTACCGACACCGCCAAAACCAAAAATGTCTCGGTCTATGACCACAACTGGTACCGAGTCGGGCAGTTCAACCCGAAAAATGTCCGTTTGCTTCAAAGGAGTTGCAAGCTATGCATTTCCCGATGAGAGTTGGGGAATTGCGTCGCTGTCCTCCTCCCTCCTTTGGCTACGCCAAAGATATAGTCGAAGGACGCGACACAATTCCCGCGCCATTACGGACGCCACTGATCCGGAGTACCGGATTCAGTGGGGGACTCCTGGCTGATTTTGTTGATTGGCTTTCTTTGAGGTCTTAGCCATGATCCTCGCTCAAGTCCCGTCAGAAGTCCCCCATCTAACCTATCAAGTGAGTTGGGAGAAACTCCCAGAAGATTATCTCTTGCCAGATGAACCTGTGGAGAATACCAGTCAACCCCTCTTAGCCGCCGCTCTACGCGAGAGCTTGGAGTTAATCGGGTTTTTAACTCCTGAACGACTGGTCGCTTCCAATCTGGGTATATGTGCCACAGTTAATGGGAAGACAATTGTTAAAGCCCCAGATTGGCTCTACGTGCCTAGAGTTTTACTAATTGACCCTCCTCGGACTCGTCGAAGCTACACTCCCCGTCTAGAGGGAGATATCCTGGCAGTTGTCATAGAGTTTTTATCAGAAACAGATGGCGGGGAATACTCATCTCGACCTTTCTACCCATACGGTAAGCTTTGGTTCTACGAACGAATTTTGCAAGTACCCCTTTATGTCATCTTTGAGCCAGAGTCCGGTACCCTGGAGATGCGACAATTGGTGGAAGGTTTGTATCAAGTGCAACAGCAGGATGAAAATGGGCGATACTGGGTTGCTTCAATGAATCTGTATCTTGGAATGTGGCACGGCACAAAGGCTGAGCGGACAGGCTACTGGTTGCGCTGGTGGGATGCTCAGGGGAACTTGCTGTTGTGGGGAACAGAACGATTGGAGCAGGAACGTCAACGGGTAGAAAGATTGGAATCCTATCTCCGAGATCAGGGAATTGACCCAGACGAAATTCCGTAGAACCTTAAAGGGAAAACAGTTCTCTATGATGACAGTAAAAGACTTGGAAAAGTTACAAGCAACTCTTTCAGAAGCCGGAGATGATTACCAGCTAGAACTGGAAAATGGGAAAATTATTGTTATGATACCGTCAGACATTGTATCCAGCGAAATTGGAGACTGTTACCATGAATCTAAGTTGGGCGACGGCTCTATTCTGCTAAGTGGAGGCATAGGTGTCAGCGAAGGATAGATTTCACAATTTAGTCAAGTCTGCGCTCATTCGGGCTGGGTGGATCATTACTCATGATTTATTTCCAATAGATTATGGGGATGTGCAGATGCAGATTGACTTGGGAGCTGAACGTCTACTTGCCGCAGAGCGAGGTAGTGAAAAAATTGCGTGTGTTCGTAAAAAGCTTTATCGCTCCCTCTACCATTTCTGAATTTCACACTGCCTTGGGACAGTTCCTCAATTATCGCTCTGCCTTACGTGCAATTGAACCAATTCGGATTCTTTACTTAGCTGTTCCCTTAGAAACTTATGAAGAATTTTTCCGGCTCCGGTTTATTCAAGAAGTCACCCAAGAACATCGGCTTAACCTACTAATTTATAATGTGGAACATGAGGCGATGCCTTACAGCAAGCCGCTTCGCGTCTACGTACAATGGATAAAATCGAGCAGTACCGCCAATTGATTAAGCAAGTGCTGACTGCCCACAGTCAGATTAAACCAGTTTATGGGGATATAGAAGTACACACTGTGTTTGATGGTGAAGGAGATCACTATCAGGTAGTACGTTCCGGTTGGAATAAAAGTCGTCGGGTGTATGGTTCCCTAATTCATATGGACTTAAAGGGCGATAAAATTTGGATTCAATACGACGGTACAGAAGTAGGTGTAGCGAATGAATTGGTGGAACTAGGAATACCCAAGCAGGATATCGTGTTGGCATATCATTCACCGTTCATGCGACAGTACGATGGGTTTGCAGTTGGATAGCTGATTGGACTTTGGACAAAAAAGAATTGTTCGCGTAAAATTTACGTGATTTATACATATCCGTGATTTATA
>CAZZYE010000750.1:0-4408 GCA_964658145.1 uncultured Stigonema sp. | reverse complement strand
TAGAAATTTTGTGAATACAAGATTAACAAAGCGACAACATTCTGGTTCGAGACGAGCATTGCAGGGTAAACTTACTGACCACACCCAAGAGCAAACAAAGCTAGTTGGCTCAACACGCGACTCGCTCAACGGTGTCCTCCCCAACACAAAATCCCGAGTTTTCATTGCTTGGGGTGTATTAATAGCTGCGGGAGTTGGGCTAGCTTTCAACTTGTACCACCTGCAAATTGTCAATGGATCAAAGCTAACGGAGAAGGCGCGAAGTCAGCAAATGGTGAATTTGCGACCTTTTATACCTCGTCGCCCAGTAGTGGATCGGAATAAGGATGTGTTGGCAATTGACCGTCCTGTATATACTTTGTACGCTCATCCCAAGTTGTTTGAAAAGTCTAATGAAAAGATGGCTCAGCAGCTTGCTTTAATACTGGATCAAGATCAGAGCGAGTTAGAAAAAAAGTTTCAAAGCAAAAAGAGCGGTATATTACTTTCCTCTACCGTGTCTGAAGAAATTGCCGATCGCCTCACCTCATTGCGTCTGAATGGCTTAGAACTCATTCAAAAATATTCCAGGTTTTACCCACAACAGAATTTGGTTGCGGAAGTGGTCGGCTATGTAAATGTTGACCGTCGCGGTCAGGCGGGTGTGGAATATAGTCAAGAAAAGTTGCTAGAACGTTCTGCACAAACAGTGCGGCTCAGTCGCTCAGGTAACGGGGCATTGATGTCAGATCATGCTCCAGGGGGTTTTCTACATTTTGATGACCTGCAACTACAACTAACTATCGATAGCCGCCTGCAACGAACTGCTCGTTCTGCTCTTAAACAGCAGATGGATAAGAGGAGTGCGAAACGCGGAGCCGTGCTAGTTATGGATGCATGGGATGGTTCTCTACTCGCCCTAGTTTCTCAGCCTACCTATAATCCTAATGAGTACTCCAAAGCTGATATCTCACTATTCAAAAACTGGACTCTGGCAGATCTTTATGAACCAGGTTCGACCTTCAAGCCTTTGAATGTGGCGATCGCTTTAGAAGCTGGCGTTATCAAACCTGAAGATGTGTTCAACGACCCCGGTTTTATTCAAGTGGCTGATAGAACCATCAAAAATGCTAAAAACGAACATTTCGGGCGGATCAACGTCGCTCAGATTGTGCAACACTCCAGCAACATTGGCATGGTGCAAATCATCCAGAGATTAAAGCCTTCGATCTACTACAGTTGGCTAGAACGACTGGGGCTAGGGCAGACCGTTGATACAGATTTGCCTTTTGCGGTCAGCAGTCAGCTAAGAAGTAAAGAGCAATTTCTTGGCTCACCAGTTGAAGCAGCAACTACCTCATTTGGTCAAGGCTTTTCCCTAACACCATTGCAACTCCTGCAAATGATCGGAGCTTTAGCCAATGGTGGAAAATTGGTCACGCCTCATGTCGTTCAGGCGCTAATGGATACCAAAGGGCAGATGCATTATTCACCGACTCGCCCAGTCCCACGCCAAATTTTCTCACCTGTGACTACCCAAAGGGTAGTAAAAATGATGGAAACTGTGGTCGATGAAGGAACAGGAAAGGCGTCACAAATTCCAGGATATCGCATTGCTGGTAAAACTGGCACAGCCCAAATCGCTGGTCATGGCGGCTACATTAACGGTGCTTACATCACCAGCTTCTTAGGTATACTACCAGCGGAATCGCCCCGCTATGTAGTGTTGGCATTGGTGGATGAGCCAAAAGGACAAAATCTTTATGGTGGTACTGTCGCCGCACCAATTGCTAAGGCGGTGATGGAAGCTCTGATTAGCATTGAACAGATTCCGCCCAGTAGGGCAATGACTAAAGCACCGTAGTAAGAATCAATTAAAAATTAAAAATTAAATAATTTTACATTTTTAATTTTTAATTTTTCTCCTCCTATGCTCCTCTAGGCTGAATTTTTCTCTGAGGGCTTAATTTTTTCTTTATAACCGAAGGGAGAGGTACAGAAAGCTACTCAATGGAAATGTAGGGATTATAGATAAAACTAATTTCACGCTTTTTTAGCAACCAAAGATCCAATGCACAGCAACTTAGTTATGTTACCTCTAGCTTTTGCTACTGAAAATAGTACGCAAAACGAGGAAATAACAGCTATTGACTACGAATATGCCGAGCAGCAATTTATAAAACTGCTTGCAACACAAGACTTAGACAAGAATCTCGATGCAGTCGCCCAAATCGCCAGTGATTTTGAAGGCGCACTCTTGGTGGCGATTCGCGCTGCTTACCAAAACGGTTCTGGTGATTCACAGGCTCACCGTTTTCTCCAGCGCATACTTTATCGCATCAATCGGCTAAACCTGTTTTGGTATGACGATTTGCGGCACTACAGCAACGAGCGATCGCTTTACTTACATCAGGTACGCGACCAAATTGAAGCAGCTTGGCAAGAGTGGGAACTGGCGCAAATGGATGTGACAGCATTAAAAAAATTGGATGTAGGTCAGGCACTGACTGAGCGTGTTGCTGCCGATTTAGATCCGCCTTTGTCTGTTGACAGTCACTATATAGTTACGCAAATGACTGAGGCAGGCTACCGTCATTTGCTAGCTATTGGCTCGTTCGACGGCTTAGTAGAAGGCAGCCGTCTTTCCCGCATTTTGGGTGGCGCTGCTAATAAAGTTCAGTGTACCTTAGTGCGCGTACTCCTAGAAGAGTACGGCAACGGTCGCTTCTCTCGCAAACATTCTACATTTTTTGCCCAAATGCTGGATGAATTTGGCATGAATACACAACCAGAGGGATACTTTGATTTAGTTCCTTGGCAGGTGCTGGCTTGTGACAATCACAACTTTCTACTCACTGAGTGCAAGCGCCATTTCCTGCGCTATAATGGAGGGTTAACTTACTTTGAGGTAGCAGGTCCTGCGGCTTACAGAAACTATCTCGCAGCAGCTCAGCGACTAGGACTATCGGAAGCGGCGATGGGTTATTGGGAATTGCACATCAGGGAAGATGAACGTCACGGTCGCTGGATGTTGGACGATGTAGCTTTGCCTTTAGCAGAAATTTACCCAGATGATGCTTGGGAACTGGTATTGGGGTACGACCAAGAAAAGCTATTAGGCGATCGCGCCGCTATTGCCGTTGTGCGCTCAATACGTGAGGCGGAACAAAACGCTTCTTCAGAACAATAAATCCAAAAGATTATAAATTGCAAATTTATTTTTGCATTCATCATTCCTTTAGTAACTGGGCGCAAATAAACGAGATTGGTAAAGACTGCTAATAGCTAATAGCTAATTGCTAATTGATAATTGCCTGAATACAATTAGCAATTATAGGGTTCCTATTTGATTTTTGAAATATATGTAGGTAGGGCTATGCCGCACATATCCTGGTTATGGTGGGCAGTGCCCACCCTACACTATTTGAAATTTTTCATGGATAATTTAGGATTTCTATAGCAGCCATTAGTAATGTTTATTAATATCTACCTATTTAGTAACAAATCGCTTGCTAAAGGAACAATTTGTGGTTTCCTTATTGCAGGTATTTATTACCACTTCTACCCTACATTCAAATTAGTGAAATTTGAGGATAATTGTTACAAAATGAAAGACATCTTTTTTTGCCCGGAAGAATCTAATTTCTACTCAAACTGTTTAGAAAATTTTGTTTTGAGGAATTGTAATAATTTTGAAAGCATTGTTGAATTTGGTTCAGGAGACGGCAGCCCCGTTATTAATTCATTACTAAAAAACAAATTTGATGGAGTGATACGTGGATTTGAATTAAACACTTCTGCCTGGAAAGCTGCCAATTCCACCATTGATGAATATAATCTGGGGAATAAATACGTAATTTATAATTCGTGTTTGCTTGAGTCTTCTAAACCCGAAGCTAAATATCTTGTAGCTAATCCGCCCTATCTGCCTGCACCAGATAAAGATATCCATATGCCACTATTATTTGGAGGCATAGATGGAGCAAAAATTACTAACGAGCTTTTGTCACTAGATTATGACAATGTGTTACTTTTGGTGTCTAGTTACTCTAATCCAAAAAGTACAATTAATCACGCCAAAGCAAACGGTTACTCGGTTGAGAATTTCATCGTCTTACCTTTAAAATTTGGCTACTATAGTTCTGAGCCGAAAGTTAAAAAACACATAGAAGACTTACGAAAAAACAAAATGGCATTTTATTCTGGCGATTATTACTTTTTAGCTGGTGTTTTATTTAAAAAGCAACAAGAATCTAAAGCTGATTTATCTAATGAATTAGCTCAAGTCATGACCAGTTTATAAAATAAGCCTTTAGGCACTCAAGAAACCGGGTTTGTGAACTGTACATTAAAAACCCCGACCTTAGCATAGCTTTGCAAATATTATATATAGGACTCACGCCTCAGCCAATATTTTCTTTATGTTCTT
>CAZZYE010000749.1:0-4409 GCA_964658145.1 uncultured Stigonema sp. | reverse complement strand
AGCAAAATATGTACCTTAGGATATAGATGTGAGCATTAGAGTTTTTGGTACTATCGCGTACAGAGAGAATTGAAATTGCTATAGCACCGGAGGCGATCAGCATCCAATATCTCTGCAGTTAGCCAAGATTTAACCCAAGAATAGGGACACAGCTTTCTCTGTCAATATCCATACATCGCTATAGACTTAATCGAGTCGAAACGGTTAAGTTTTGTCAGCCCCACAGCCAAGCGGCTATAGACTGGCGAAGTTGAAGATAACATCACTGTCTATCTTTGCAATCAAGTTAAATTGTGGAATAAAAACCCTAGACGCTGACAAACTCACAAGCCTTATGCGAATGAGAGTAGATAGACTATGTCATCTGCAAAACGTTCGGGCGACAATGTTATTACTCAAGCTTTTGATTACCATGACCGTGTCCGCTGGGGTCCGATTATTTCAAGTCTGGTGATTTCTATAGCGACTCAATTGGTTTTCAGTGCGCTGGGTGCGGCAATCGGAACGGGCAACATTGCTGGGTTTTGATGGAACTCATGGAATTCAAACATTTTCAAACATTCCTGTGTCACCATCGTTGAAGTCAAAAAAAATAATCGCTCATCTAATTCGATTTGGAGTTAAAAATATGCCTTATTTGCTTTCTCTTTTAGGAACTGAATCATCTATTGAAGGATCAGATCATCTCTTATGCCATTACATTAATGACGCTGCTAACCTTCAAGTTATTCGGCTGATGAATGAGGCGAAGTGCCTTTTTGAACACATTGCTTTCTCAGGAGAACGCATTTTATTTGCCGCCTTACCAGAATCATCTTTAGAAATATATTCACCTTTAATCAATGGTATAAGAGTAAGCAAAATTGACTGTAAACTATTGCACGTTAATAAAGTATCTAACTTGTAAAATCTGTTGTTGAAGTCTTTGAGTAAATTTCTGTAAACTAAGCTAGGAGAAAAATCATGAGTGAGAACATTGATAACTTTACCAACAACCTTCGAGATAAATTAAACGAGATCGACGATCGCCTGTTATCAGTCAAGAGAACCATAGAGTCTGCCTCTGAAGAAACTCAAGCAACGATTGAATCTAAACTGAATGGGGTTAAAGCAAAGTTGGAGACTAAGCAACACGAATTCAATGCATACAGGACAAAACTTAAAGAGCTAGCGTCAGAAAAGCAAGCTGAGGTCAAGTCGAAGGTTGAGGAATGGAAAACGAAACGGGAAATTGAAAAACTCAACCGCCGTGCGGATCGGGCTGAAAACTATGCTGAAGCGTGGAATTGTCGTTGCAATGGCAGCGATCGATGAAGCGGAAGAGGCAATTTTAGAAGCAATCGCTGCCAGATTAGATGCAGATAACGCCGTAACGGTTGAATAAAACGATTAAGTATTATGCGAGTTTTATTACTTTATCCTCTTTTTCCCAAATCATTTTGGTAATAGTAGTATTTCGTAAAGAATAAAGAACAAGCACAGCAAATTCTGCAAAATGCAGATCGTAAATTTACAGCAATTTTCAGGTAATCAGACCACAGTCGTAGGGGCGAACGGCCGTTCGCCCCTACAAACGGTGTTGCACAGATGGCGGTCTATGAACTGCTTGGCATCGACCGAGAGATTCCGCCGATCCTGCATCATGACTTTATCAAAGTGAAACTTGATGCGGTGATTAAAGCGTTTCGGTGACGCTTCATCTTGACTCCGAATTTAAGAGGCATTTTTCATACGCTGCCCTTTCTAGTTCAGGTTGGTGACGATCCAACAAAGAACTGATTGCATCAAAAAAAGACCGAGTATTTTAAGGAACATCACTCATGTATGACATTGTAGATACACTCGTGAATGACGGTCGATTTACAACCTTAGTTGAAGCCATTAATCGAGCGAGCTTATTGCAGGGACTAATGGAACCTGCTGCCATTACGCTCTTTGCTCCGACCGATGAAGCATTTTCTAAGCTGCCTTCGGGAACGATGGGATTTTTTCTCGACAATCCGCCTGAGTTAGAAAAGCTCTTGACCTATCATGTGATTGCCAAGCGCATTCTATCTACCGATCCGGATGCCTTGAGTTCAGCCCCAACTGTGGAAGGTTCAATGCTGACGATCAATACCTCGGACGGGATTAAAGTGAATGATGCCAAGGTTGTAGAACCCGATATCAAAGCCGATAACGGAGTTATTCATATTATTGATACCGTTCTCGTTCCACAATCTGTGAGTGAACTGTCGGTGGCAGGTCGATCAATTTTCTAACAAAAGCTTCTTCAGAACCAGGATTGGTACATCAAAATCTGATTTAGGAATTGAAGATTATGGCAAAAGTAGTTGGAATTGATTTAGGGACGACCAACTCTTGCATTGCAGTTATCGAAGGTGGACAACCGATCGTGATTGCCAATGCAGAAGGACAACGCATCACGCCCTCTGTGGTTGCCTATACAAAAACGGGCGCAATCATTGATTGGAGATTTGCGATCGGCAATCGGTCAAGAAAACTACGATCAAATGCGATCGAAACCTTACGTTTGTATCCTCCTGCTTGGGGAATGCCAAGAATTCCGCGACAAGACGATGAAATCGGTGGTTATTTTATTCCCAGGGGTTCTTTAATTACTCCAGGGGCATTTATGATTCACCGTCATCCAGATTTTTGGGAAAATCCTGATGAATTCAACCCAGATAACTTTTTACCAGAGAATGTGGAGAAAAGACCAAAATTTGCTTATTTTCCTTTTGGTGGGGGGCAAATAATTTGTATAGGTAAGAGTTTCGCATTGATGGAAGCAACAATTATAATTGCATTAATTAGTCAGCGATTTAGATTGGAGTTAGTGCCAAATCAAACAATAGAAATTGACCCGACTTTTACTTTGCGACCAAAGTATGGGATTAAGGTTAAATTGTGGAGAAGATAATTTATATATTTCCAAACTTTGATGCAGAAACTTGATGAAGCAAAGCGAGAAGCAATTTTAAGTGCAGCAAAACAGCGTCTCCGTAAATATGGAATCCAAAAAACGACGATGCAAGAAATTGCAAAAGATGCAGGTATTGCCGTAGGAACTCTATATTTATATTTCAAGAATAAAGACGAGATTTTAATTGCAAGTATGGAAGAATTGGCGAAACAACATATATTGGATATGGAGAAAATATTAAATTCTTCCAATTCTCCACCTGAAAAACTTAAGGCTTATATAATTAATCGTTTTCATGTATCTCAAGAAACGCGAAATAGTGGTGATAATGCGGCAGAGTTAGCGCGTGCTGTAATTAGATTGAAACCGCAATTGTTGTCAGAACAGGCTGATTGGACTCGCCAAAATGTGATGAGAATTCTGAGCCAAGGTATAGAAGATAATTTATTTTTTATAGATAATTTGGAGCGAGATGTGGAAGTATTTTTATATGCGATCGCTTACTTTTTTCCAGTTGCGACGACAGAAAAATATTTTGAACCGAAGCAAGAAAATTTATCTATGGTGATTGATTGGTTTATTAAAAAATGGTCTTGTGATTTGAACCATAATTTGACCGATCTGAAAACGGGGTGAAAATTTGTATCTGTTACTTAAAGTAAAAAGTGGCAGTTTTAAAACCATAAAGTGGCAGCAGTCAAAAACCTAAGGTGTTCGTGTATTTGAGAGATTTTAATGCGTTCCCCGAAGGGGTTGTCGAAGACATCACTTGCAAATCAAGTAAAACGGGACAATAAGTGTTCTAGCTCTCCAGGCTCTGCCATTTTATTCTTTAATTTCTGCCATCTTATCTTTTAAGTCACATAATTGGAAGCATAAGTGTGCCAAAGCGGCAATATTATGGTTCCACTGACAGCAAGCTTTTCAAGCTTTACGTGGCGGCAAAATGTGTCTTGGCTACTTTTACCCCAAGCAGTGGTATCGGTGCTGCTTGTGCGAGAGTGTTCGCGGGTGCGGGTGCAAAACTGATTTTAGCTGCACGACGGTTGGAACGTTTGCAGCAACTTGTAGAACCGTTCCACCCCTAGAAGGAGTGGGATTTCGTGGGCATGGGGCATGGGTGCGTTCCCTATGCCCTATGCCCGAAACGGCGAGGCGTCGATTCCTCCCACCGCGACAAGGAGTGGGAGCAATACTGCTCGGATAAGACGAGTTCCACATTAGTCTGTGATCCCCCCGCCTGCGGCGACCCCCTTAAAAAGGGGGTTAAAGAAATAAAGCCCCCCTTTTTAAGGGGGGTTGGGGGGATCTTCTTGGGTTAACCGAGCAGTATTGGGAGTGGGAGGAATCGCCGTTTTTTTTGATGCGCCTTGGTTAGTGGAAAATCTGGCACGGGCGATCAGGGAAGCTAGCGTATGTATTTGTTAACTCACATCTTGCACCTGGAAATATTGATGTCAAAACCATAACTACGTGCGAGAGG
>CAZZYE010000748.1:0-4411 GCA_964658145.1 uncultured Stigonema sp. | reverse complement strand
ATCCCAAGTTTTCGGTGCGTTAGCCGAGAGTACGACACCCTACGTATCTGTTCAAAAATCAAATAGTAGTCCTATATTAAAAGCAAATTTTGGCATCCCCGACGAGGACGTTCTCACCTTCGCCACCCAGCAAGGACGAGCGGTTATCACCCTCAACCGCGACGACTTCATTGCACTGCATCGCAGCGACATTCTTCACCAAGGCATGATCATCTGCAAGACTGATAGGGATTATATAGGACAGGCGCAAACTTTACACGCTTACTTACAAAGTAAGCAAGAATTTAGCAATAGCCTGATTCGCGTCAAAAAGCAGAACCAGCCCAAGTCCAGCAGTCAAGTTTTCATCGTTCAGGAATATACGCGATAAACAACGTGGAAATTTAACAAGCGGAGAGCGATCGTCTCTTCTCAAAGGTATTCATAGTAATTTCTCAGGGGACTAACGTAAAATATATTACTAATCAGCCTTTGATTTTCTCCCCTTCCCTCGTAGGGAAGGGGCTGGGGGTTAGGTTTCATGATTGTGGTTCGTACAACTATCACGTCCGTGGCACAAAGGCGACCCAATTGTGGAACCGCAAGGCATCTATAAACTGCCTGACGGGCAGCTTGTTTTGAGTCGAGAGTGTTCTCAATAATCAGTTCTATATACTTACAGCAGTTTTCACATCAATGGACTACATCACTCCCCACTCCCCACTCCCTACTCCCTGCCTCAACTGTAGTCTATACATCCGAAAATGGCTGTAAAGGTGGACGAGAGCAATGTTCACAGCCAATTCCCGATGAGAATAAACGGTGCCCAATAGGCAGGATTATCGTATTCGTGATTAATTCCTGATATTTTCTTAGCATTAATGAGTTTTCGCTGCGCTGCACGTAAAGCCTCCGCTTTACTCATTCCTGATTTCAGGCTGGTGTAAAACTCTGTGACTAAATTTGAGGTGGATTCATCTGAGACAGACCAAAGAGAAGCTAAGGTGCTTTTGACGCCAGCTTGCAAGGCGACACCAGCCAAACCAAGAGTAGCACGGTCATCTCCCAAAGCAGTTTGACAAGCCGTCAGCGCCAGCAATTCCACCGCACTAGACCCACCATTAACTTGGCGCAGTGCAGATTCCAACTCATTGATAGTGAGTTTGCCATTATTTCCAGTGACAATAAAGGTATCCTCTGGAATAATGCCGAACTGAGCATGAGTGGCAATATGAATAATTGGGTAAGCTGTTTGGTTGAGTTCTTTTTCTACGCTCTGAGGATTGAAGGCTTGGTCTAAAAGTGGTTTATTATTTGCAAATTCGCTCTGGACTGCCTCAATTTCTGAAGGTACGTTTGTTAAGACAGGATAAAGTTTGTCATCGACTTTTGCTTCTTTCGTAAGACCCAAGATTAAAGCTCGATTTTCTTGACGATTAAGTTTTTTAGGAGTCGTCAAACTCAGACTGGGAGAGGTAGCAATGGCATACTTTTCTACCAAAAATTCCTTGGAAGTGCTGTCATAAAGTGCAGCCATCGGCACAGTGCGTAAGATACCATCTTGGATAAAAACAAGCGTTTTTATCTGTGAATTTAAATCTTTCTCAAAAGGACGAATCATCCAGTCATACAGTTTGCTAGCTAAGGTAGGATCGTAATTGATATCCAGTTTTCCATGCACTAGACCTTCCCGAAATTGTTCGATTTCTTTGATAACAGTTGCAGAATTTGTCTTGAGCCACTCAAATCTCTTTTCGCCGTTTGGTAAACTCAGTAGAATGGCAATGCCTTTGTCTAGGATGATAGAGCTAAAAACAGCAGTGTCATTCCCTAGCAATTCATCTACACTTTTTTCGTTGATAGCTGTCAATATACAATCATTACCAAAGTAATTTTGTAGTTCTGCTAGTTTCAGAGAATCAATGGTTTTGAGTGCGCCAGTTAACTCTTTGTTACGTTTTTCCCTGTTAATTGATGCTGGGTCAGCATGTTCTAGTCTTAACTGAGCTAACTCACGGTATAAAGGTTGAATAATATCCCGAAAGTCATATTGTAAGTCTCGCTCTACTAAGAGAAGATCGCTGCGAATTTGTTCTAGAGTGGTGTATGCTCTTTGATAAGCTGCGATCGCCTCTTCTTGTTTCCCCTGTTCCTGCAAAATCCTTCCGGCTTGCCACTCCCACAAATACATGCTGTCTTTAGCTTTCAGCTTTTGGTCAGCCGCCCACAGCGCCTTGTTGGTTAATTCTAAAGCTTGCTTGTATTCGTGACTACATTCATAGAAATGACCAAGCATCCCCATAGCAAAAGACTCAGAACGAGCATTTTCAAGATTTTGAGCAGTTTTCACTGCGTCTAGTAATAGTTCTTTTGCCTGTGAATCTGGTAGTCTTCGCTTTGAAGAACATGGGATTAATGGTGAAGTGATATTCACAGAACTTACAGGTAGATTAGCTAAATCTATTGCCGCATAGACTTTATTAGGAGAATTGGGCAGTTTATCAAGTAATATTAAAGCGTCTTGCACGAAAACATCCCCAGAAGGCAAATTGCCTTGACGGTAATTAAGCTGAATCAAATTTCGCAGAGTTTGCATTATTACGGGTTTGTCATCTTGCTTGCGGGCAAGTTGCAGACTCATCTGAAAAGATTCCCAGGCTTTTTTGTCATGATCAATAGCTTTTTGCTTAAATTCACTCTTCTTGGGAATATCCAATTTTTCAGCAGAATTAGCACGAACATTCTCAAGTTGCCCTAGGGTAACATGAACATTGCCTAAACTATTCAGCACTCTCGACTGATAAAGTGGTTCGTTTATCTGTTTTGCCTGGTCTAAATATTTCATTGCTTCGTCGTATTTACCCCAAAGACGATAAGCTTCTCCTAAACTTCCTAGCGCAGCAACCTCGCCGGATTTATCTTGTTGCTTGCGAGCAATCTGCAAAGCACTTCCTTCCAAACAAACTGGTTCTTTTTGAGATTTTACGTCACCACATAAAAGTGCGATCGCCTTTCCTGGTTGCCCCAAATTACTATAAGTTTGCGCCTCCTCCGTCAGCATTTGCCCCAACTTTTGCCAGTCACCAGAAGAGCGATAGTAGGCTATAATCCGTTCCCAATGCAAGAGTGCTTCTTCAATCTCCCCCAGTTGCTGATATGTCCTTGCCAAATTTTCGTTGACTATCGCTTCGTTTTCGCGGTTATTAATTTTATGGTACAAATTTAAAGCTGTTTGCCAAGGTGCGATCGCACCTCTAAAATCTCCAGCTTTGTATCGTGCAATTCCCTGCTGCACCAATTGCCCAGCATCGGGAGATTGCGCCATAACTACTTGCCCAAATTGACCCAGCCACAAGCAAAATACGAGGCTGCACAAAAATATAATTCCCAGAAAACTACGGATACCGGATCTGCGACGGGGTCGGCTTTTCATAAAAGTGCTGTCTTTAAAGTATTTTGTACTTTTATTTTTTAAAATATTTGCTTTTTGAATTTCTTGGCAAGATAAATTAATTTATATTTATTTTAAAAAAAATATATTTTTTTTATGTATAATAATTTATTGAGATTTTGAACATGGTTCTGACATCCCAAAGTTAACGACCTGTTATCCCGCTCAATTCTTTGCTGCACTAATTGTGGACTATGGGGAGATTGTGCTGTAACTGTAGGGCGATCGCACATCACGTCTGTGGCACAAAGTTGGCAACGGATGTTGTAACGGATATAACGGATAGTTTATTTATGAGGATCGGGAAGGAACGCAAAACACCTCTCAAACTCTCATTCCTCCGTGTCCTCTGCGTTCTCTGCGGTTTGTTATTCGCAGAAGGAGTGCGTAAGTCCTGAGGATGAAAGATCACTTATCCGCTACATCCCGTACCTTCACCGTTGCCATGATTTATTTGTGCCTACTACTTATTACATTAATAAAATGTAATGCTCCAAAGATATGACCATTTTTATGTATGATAAAATTTATAGAATTTTTTCAACTAATTTCAAATACTTGTAAGTCAACAAAGAACACAACTTTTTTGAGTTCAAAGCTGTGATTAATAAAAATTGGGTGAGTTGGTGTTGGCAGTTGGGGGTCTTGGGTGCGGTGGTTGCAGGTGCAATAGCCTCCGGTTTTGAATGCGCCCAAGCCCAAAGCAAAATTGTCCCCGATAGCACACTAGGGGCTGAAAGTTCCGTCGTTCAACAGAACTACAATGGTTCTCGTGATGAAGTAATCAGTGGCGGCGCGATTCGGGGCGGTAACCTTTTCCATAGTTTTCTTGAATTCAATGTAAATCAAGGACGAGGAGCTTATTTCCTCAGTCCGAATGTAGAAATTCAGAATATTCTGGCTCGTGTTACTGGAAGCAATCGCTCGGAGATTTTGGGAACTATTGGCACAATAGGTAACTCGAATCCCAACCTGTTTTTA